>NZ_CP053590.1:4872500-5172500 GCF_013365535.1 Aquimarina sp. TRL1
TGACATTTCAATTGTATCAGACATTCTTCTTTATCTTTTTTATTCCGGTATTTCCTACATATCGATATTGGAAAGCAATACATACCTCAACTCGAGAAGAGGTAGGTGCTGATGCTGAAATTTATGCTCACTTAGATGCTATAGAAGCAAAAAAGAAAGAACCTCTATGGACATACTTGGGTACTTTTGTAATTCTTACTCCCTTCCTTCTTATTGTCGGTTTTTTACTATGGTTATTCATTGCCAATCTCTCCTCCGAACTAAAAAACTCCGTCGAAAAAGGAATTCAGACCATAGAAAAAAGAAAAGAACACAATCAGGCTAACTCAGCAACTATTGAGAAAATTAAACATACTCAGAAAGGGGATATCTACCATATCAAAATGATCGAAATGATCCCTCATGCTGATGTAAATGGGAAAAACAGTGGATTCACAAAAGGAGAACGAGAAGAACTGGAGTATCTTGTATCCAAAGTATCAGAAAATACCATCGAATTAACCTTTGTTAAATCTCGCGGAACACTTACTGCGGATCTCCTGCTGAAAAAAATGGTATCGCTTTCTAAAGATGACTTGATTCAAATCTCTAAAACATATAAAACGGTCCCTTTATATACCCTGACAGCTATGAAGAATAAAAGTTCAGAAGCTGTTTTTGCTATAGAAAAAATCATACAAAAACAGCCATAATTTGGGGTTCTGGTTATCTGATCAGATCGTTTTCTAACAGAGAATAAATCTCGCTATCCAGGTATTCGCCATTATAATAATAATGTTCTCTAAAATAGGCTTCTTTTTGAAACCCAATTCCTTTTAATACTTTTCTGGAATTATTATTGTCTGGGTTAATATTTGCTTCAATACTATGTAGCTTTAGTTTGGTAAACCCAAAATGCAGAATTGTTTTCATCGCTTCTTTCATGTATCCTTTCCCCCAAAAATCAGGATGCAAAGAATATCCGATTTCTGCCCTCGAATTTCGCCTGTTTACTTTCCAAAAAGAAAAATCCCCTATAAATTGATCTGTGTTTTTTTCTATCAGTACCCAAAAAAGTCCTTCTTTTTTTTGATATGTTTTCAAATTAAGAGTTACAAATTTTTCAGTGTCTGCTATTGTATGATGCAAAACAGTATCCATATACTGCATTGCTTTGACGTTGGATCGAATTGAATATATTTCCGAAGCATCGGTCATAACCAGGGACCTCAGGGTTAATCGTGTTGTTTCCAAAACCGGAAAGTCTTCAAAATATTGTTCATTAATCATTTGGTGTCTTCTATATTAATTTTCTAACTCCTGATAAGCAGGTAGTAACTTTCCCCATTCATTTAATTTCCATAAAACGGTGACCAACTCCTTCCCTATTTCCGTTAAGGTATACTCTACTCTGGGAGGTAACTCATGAAAGGATGTTTTCTTTAAAAGCCCATCATTAACCATTTCGCTGAGTTGCTGATTGAGCACTCTTCTATCAACTTTTTCGATTCCTCTAAGAAATTCACTGGGGCGTTTTTTTCCTTCATGAATCTGCCAGATAATAGGTATTTTCCATTTTCCGCTGATCGTATGCACAGCTGTTTCTAATGGACAGTTTTTATTTTTCTCTGAATTCCCCTCTTTTTTCATAAGATTGACTTTTTTATCCCATAGGGACTTCCTTATGCGGTATTGCTATTTCTATCATTCTTATATAGCTTTGTTCTATCAATTATTTGATAATCGAGCTATACCTCCAAAAATATACAACATTATGCACGATGATTCTTCTCATTCTTTAAAAAAAACACTCCCGGATGCCATCCGAAACAGAAAAGGTCCCAGAAAAAAAGAAGATATCCCTAAGAAAGTGCTGGAACTATTGAATAAGGGAATCATAGCATCTGTAAACCTAACCGAATGGCTCGCTGTAAATCACATCGAGCTAATTACTTCTAATTTCCCTAGTTTGGGAATACCGCAACAGGTACTCAATACTTGCCTACAAAAGCTGGAAGCATTAAAAAAGCCTTCTACAATGAATACAATACGTACTATCGGAGAGGCAATATATACTTATACTGAAGCTACTAATGAGACAGATTACTTTATTGATAAGTTATCCAATCATCCTTCGGATAGCATTCGCTGTTATACCCCATATATTATCGCTTTATATTCCACACTGCGTTTTGAAGAGAAGCTGGATCTCGCCAGACCTCTTATCAAAGATCCACATTTTGGAGTTAGAGAAGTCGTATGGATGGCATTACGTCCCGAGTTAATACTTCATATCGATATAGCAATTCCTTTCTTAAGTCATTGGGCAAAGGATCAACATGAGTATATCAGGCGGTTTACAACTGAAATTACGCGTCCCCGAGGTGTTTGGTGTACTCATATTACAACTCTTAAAGAACACCCTGAACAAGGACTTCCTATTCTCTCTCTATTAAAATCTGACACTTCTATTTATGTCCAAGACAGTGTAGGAAACTGGTTAAATGATGCGAGTAAATCTGCTCCTGATTTTGTACTTCAATTATGCAACGAGTGGAACCAAACATCTCCTACTAAAGAAACAAAAAGAATCATAAAAAAAGCTTTACGAACGCTTCAAAAGAAATAATTAGCTATACCCATTTTGCCTTTATTTCTTTGTACCTGGTTCTTCCTATGGGTAATAAGGTTCCATCTTTAAGTTCAGCTTCGTACTTACTTCCTGGTTTTACCAAAATTTCTTTTACCTCCGCAATCTTTACCAAATATGACTTATGAATTCTTTCAAAAGTCTCTGGTAACAATTGTTCGAGTTTTTCCAGGGATTTATCATGTAATTCTTTTCTGCCGTTTTTCAAAAAAATCTCAGTATATGTACCTGCCCCTTTTATAAACACAACCTCTTCGACAGGAATTAACTGAATACTCCCTCGCTTTTTTATCCCTAAAAACTTCATGTGTCCATTACTGGCTTTTTCTTTGGTCAATACTCTCTCAAATGCCTGCTCTAACCGATGTTGATTAAATGGTTTGGGAATAAAATCCAATACTCCATATTCGAATGCCTCTATTGCTCGATCTTTATAAGCAGAGATAATAACCGTATGGAACGATTCTGAAATCGCAGTACCTAATATATCGAAACCATTATCTCCATTGAGATTCAGGTCTAATAAAACTAAATCCAGCGGATATTGTTTTATGTACTCCAGAGCTTCCTGTAACTCATCTACACGATGTAATGAATAAGAAGTGTTCTTAAAAAAATCTTTAGTCATCCGCTCGATTCTTTTAGCAATTCGGGTTTCATCTTCTACTATAAGAATATTCATTATTTATCGGTTTATACAAATTTTATTTTTCCATCCCTCGGATACTGCTTCTGAAGAGAAATGCCAATTAGTGCCGTAACTTTCTTTTAATCGCGCTTTTATATAACGGATCCCCGTTCCCTCTTTTATTTTTTTTAATGGATTTCTCACTTTGGCTATGGTAAGAAAAGTATAGCAGATATGTGTGTTGTGTTCTTCATATAACAACTTAAATCCAATTCGATTATCTGCTAAAGGAGTACAATGTGTAACTCCATTTTCTAACAATGTATGTAATATGGCTGGAGGAATTTCTTCCTCTTCCTGAATCCCTTCTTCTTCCCAGGTATAAGTGATTTCTTTTCTATATTCCATCACCTCCAGGTGTGTTTTGCACAATGCAATCTCTTGATGAATCGGAATAAGTGTTTTATTTTCTATTTGATTCAGTAAATCAAACTCAGCTGCCAGAGCTTCAATAAACTCTACTCCTTTTTTAGGAGATTCTTCTACCCAATCCATCAAAGAGGTAAGACTGTTCATAATAAAATGAGGTTGGATATTTTTTTTGAGCAATGCCAACCGAAGTCTGGTAGATTGCAACAGTGATTTTTCATAAGCGACTCGTTGATCTTTCGTTTTTACAGACAAAATATAAAACATCCCTAAAACAATAACCCCAAAACCTGCAAAAAGACTGGTATCATAATGGGTTATTGAATTAATCAACCAACATAGCAACAATGCCAGTAGTACAATAAAACTTCCTTTTTGTTTTCTATATATTCCGAATAGTACAATCCCCAGCGAAAAAACCCACATACATATTCCTAGTTGATAGGCTGTATAGTCATAACTGGTATGATCTACCCAGAATACGATAAGCAACACTACCAGGTAGGCTATAAAAATGTTTTTTTGTTTGGGATATGGAAACTGTAAGGTAAAATACAAGGGAACTAATATAGCAATAAAGAAAGTTAGAAACCCTATAATCTCTAATCGAATATGATGCTGGCTATAATGTATGGGAATATAGGTTCTGATAAACTCCATTATAATCAATGCAAAAAACAGGAAACAGCTACCTCCAAAAATCAACACAGGATATTCTTTTTTGTTTCCCAGGTAAAGAAAGAAAAAATATAAGGCTGCTAATAAAAAAGCTCCGGCAAAAATGTGCATAAAAGCAGTATTAATCAAAGGAAACTTAACCAGGTATTCAAAATCGTGAAGCCATATCTTAAAACCATAAGCATGCTTAGGATAGTACAATAAACTTTTTCGGATAGCCAATACATGCTTCCCTTCGGTTGTAAGTTCTTTAGGGATGGCAAAAATCGCCCACATTCTGCCTGATGGTTCTGATACAGCCTCTTTCCCTGGATTCCCATTTCTACCAACTAGCTGTCCGTCCCAATACACCTCATACTCTCCAAAACTATTAAACTGCATCCCATAAGTAGTCAAAGGAGCAGGTGCCTTCTTAATATCGATTACTGTTCTTGCCCAAAAAATTTCTCCTCCTTCTATATTGATCTCTTTCTTCCATAATCGATCATCAAAATGAGTAGCAGCCCACTCTTCCTGATCTCCAATCATATATCGTGTTTCTCCTCTTTCATGGATATTATCGATCGTACATGACATGTTTAGGAAAAGTCCCATCAAAAGGAAAAAGATTCTGAACAAATTTGCCTTCATAGCATATGATTTTTTGATATGATAAAATTAAGGCAAAAAAACAGGAAGTATGAGCAGTTCATAAATCTATAGAGCAGTTGACATAATAATCCTTGTGAAACATATCATTGGCTACGATTTTTATCCTGTCAAATCAAAAAACAACAGATATGAATCGAATCATTATGTTCTTGTTATTCTTATGGGGATTTCAAGCAACCTTAGCTGCACAACAAGTCAAAACCGGAGAAATTAGTGGAACGGTAATTGAACAGGCAACAGGAACTCCTCTTCCATTTGCCTCAGTCGTTATAAAAAATCAACAACAGAAAATAATAGAGGGGGTGATTACGAATGAACAGGGTATTTATATCATTCCTGATATTCCTATCGGAACCTATTTTATGGAAGTTTCTTATAATGGGTTTACAACGTATACAGCAACCGTCGAACTTCCAAAACATCAGAAATTCCCTGTTATTGCTTTGGTACAGAATACCACCCAATTAGATGAGGTGGTAATTACCGGAGAAACTTCTGAGGTATCCTTAAAATTAGATAAGAAAGTATTTACTGTCGGAAAGGATGTTTTATCTCAAAGTGGTTCTGTAACGGATGTATTGGATAATGTCCCTTCTGTTACAGTAGATCCTGGTGGAGCTATTAATCTAAGGGGAAATGCCAATGTTACAATCCTGATTAACGGGCGTCGTTCTGGACTTACGTCTTCTCAGGCTTTAGAACAAATTCCTTCTGACAATGTTGCCAGAATAGAAGTTATTACAGCTCCTTCTTCTAGATATGATGCATCAGGTACTGCCGGAATTATCAATATTATCCTGAAAAAGAACACAAAAAATGGATTTACAGGACAAGTCCGGCTTCGCGGAGGAATTCCTCAGGATTTTAGAATCTCAGGAAGTCTTAATTACAAAACTGATAAGATCAATTTTTTTAGTACTATCGGAGTGCGATCTACGGATTATATTGGAGTCTATTCCAGGTTTCAGCAAACTTCGGATGACAATGGTACAGTAACACTGAATCAGCGACAAGATGAGAATCGTCATGATGGAGGAAAACATCTATATCTTGGGTTTGATTATTTTATTAATCCAACCAATACGTTTACCACCGCTTTTCAAAGAAATCAAATCGAAGATACCGATGCGACTACTTTTATATATGACTATAGTAGTGATACAGCTGCAATCGTTGATAGTACCCTTGTATCAAAGGGAAATTCTAAAGAAAATAGATCTTATAACCAATTAGAAATGAATTACACCAAATCATTCAAAAAAGAAGGGCAAAAACTAACTGTAGATCTTCAGTATGATTTTTGGGATAGTACAAAAAAATGGAATGTTATCACCGAAAAAGAATTTCCAGATACTATAGACATCATTAATTTCAGAACAACTGACTCCGATAAAAATAATGATATTGTTATACAATCCGATTACATAACCCCCATAGGAGCTTCTTCTAAACTGGAAATAGGTGCTAAATTCGAGAACAGACATGTACGGGATGGATTTCTCGCAGAGGAATTCAAAGATGATACATATCAGCTAATTGACAATCTTGATAATTCTCTAACCTATGATGAGCGTATTACTGGAGGATATGTACAATATAGCACGACCTTGAAAGCTTTTCATATACTAACCGGATTACGAATAGAAGATACACATATCGGAATCAAGGATGATCTGGGGAATTTTAATGCAACAAATACGTATACCAACTTTTTCCCAAGTATTACCTTAGGTTATACGCTTAATGAACAAACACGTTTGGGGAGTAGTTATAGTAAACGAATTAACAGACCGCGTCTTTTTTCTTTAAACCCTTTTTCTACACTGGAAGATTTTAATACTCGTTTTTATGGAAACCCAACCCTACAACCTTCTTATACAGACATAATAGAAATATCTGCTGTTCGAAAGAGTGCAAAACTGACACTCTCTCCCAGTCTTTATTATTCACATACAACGGATAATACTTTTTGGTATACTTCACAAAACCCTTCTGGTATTTTTGAAACACGAATTATCAACCTGACTTCTGAAGATCGCTACGGGGCGGAACTGTCTCTGTCTTACTCACCCCTAAAATGGCTTTCTTTATCCGGGGATATGAATGCCTATCATTTTACAACCAAAGGTAGGATCAATGATCAAGACTTAACAGCTTCAAATATGACCTGGTACACCAATATCAGTAGTCGATTCAAAATTCCTGGACGTATTACATTACAAAGTAGATTTCATTACAGAGGTCGCATAGAAAATGCTCAATCTACAGTAAAACCTATGGCATATATCAATATGGGAGCAAGTAAAAAAATGTTTAAAAACCGAGCCGTACTACTTTTTAATGTGACAAATGTATTTGACAGCAGAAAGTATAAAGAAGAAACCAGAGGTACTGATTTCTTTGTCAATCAAATAGCTAGTCGTAATGCTGCCAGATGGTCACTGAGTTTCGTCTATAAGTTTAATGGAAATAGCGAATATAAAAACAGAAGGGCCAAACGAAGTAACAGAAACTAACTAAAACCCCCACCATCACCTTTTAATTTGTCATGGTGGGGTATTTGTTTTTCTTTGAATATCCTTATCTCCCTACAACATGCTTGGATACTTTCCCTTCCCTTACATCAGTTATCGCTTTGTTTATTTTTATTTCATCATCGGACATCGCATCGATAATACTCTTGAAAAATGCCTGTGTTTCTCTGGGATACTTTAAATCAATATGAGGAGGGATTCCCTTTCCTTCGTAATTATTCTCTTTGGTATCCAGATACACCTCATTAGACAATCCTATCTCCCATCCATTAGGCAGTATTTTATCTAATACATCCGAAAAAATTCCTTCTGTATTCGTTCCTATTCTCGTAACATGAGGCAAGTTTAGTGAACTTAATACCATAATTTCTGTAGCACTGGCAGATTGTCCCGAAGTTAATAAGTAAACCGGTTTTAGATATGCTTGCTCGGCAGCTTCTAGATAAATTTTATTCGGTTTAGTATATGCCTGTTTATGTTTTGCTTTTTTAGTAAAAACATGTTGTCGCTTCTGATTAAAACGTTTCATAATACTTAATGCGACTTCATCTTTTCCTCCTCCATTAAAACGAACATCCAATACTAATGCATCCGCAGTATTGAGATCTGAAAACACCTGATCTAATGTTTTGTTAATCCCTGCTACTTCTTTTTTTGTATGTGCTGCCGAAGACATTTCTTCAAAAGCTTCAAAATAGGCATTCCAATAGTCTTCTCCCTGTACACTGTCTAATTTTGGAAAATAAACATGTCCCATCATTAAGTTTATCTGTAGATAGCCTAATGAATCATTGAGCTTTCCCCATCTCATTACCCGGCTATTTCTGGTTAGTTCTTTGTCTTTCAGGTAATAATCTCCCACTAATTTTGCTGCCGAAAAATCACTGTATCTCGTTATTGATGTATCTACAGGCTGAGATGGCTCACGTAAACTATCTGCTTGATCTTCTATTTCCTCAGGTGCTTCGATATCTATATGTCCGTCATTAAACTGATCCAGCATCTCTTCCATAATCATAAATAATTCAGGAGCGGAAGTTTGTGTTGTTATCTTACTTTTAGTTTGTGTATATAGGCTGTCCCATTTGATATTTCTCATTTCAAAATACGCATAATGTTCTTTGAAAATACTAGCTAATACTTCGAAATTATAAAGTGCATCTTGTTTTTTGGTTTCATCCATGGCAACACACTGTTGAGGAAATTCATCTCTTCTTACAAACTGATATATATTAATCCCATCTTTGAGTTCCAATGTATCATCTTTGATTCGTAACTCATCTCCTAATCCCGTAATTTCCTCTTCCATAATCGGATAGCATGAAATCGCACTTGTTTCATAAAGGGTTATATGATCTTTTTTGATGTGGGCTAAGCGACCATATCCAATCGATTCCCATATACCATCTAATGATGCTTCCTGTTCTTTCTCTTTCTTCTTCTCTTGACAAGAAATAACAAATAGCAAAAGAAGGCACCCCATTATAACTGATAATTTATTGTTCATAGGTTATTAGTTTTATATACAATCTATTTTATGTTTGTGCATGTTTATTCTGATGTATTATTTATACGTGTTGATCGATGAGTATAGGATTTCCATCAGGGTCAATCAAGACTAAACTGGCAGGTCCGGTAGTATTTTCATCTGCTTTGGTTTCTGGTGATATCCCATAAGCAATTAAACGTTGCTGAATAGTTCTTACATCCTCAAAGTCCTGTAATGGAGTGGCATTTTCATCCCAACCAGGGTTAAATGTCAGGATATTTTTTTCGAACATTCCCTGAAACAACCCTACTAATGCTTTCTCATTTTTCATGATGAGATAGTGTTTTTCTATGGATCCAGCAAAAACTGAAAACCCTAATTTTTCATAAAACGTTTTGGAGACCTGAATATCTTTTACATTCAGACTTATTGAAAAAGCGCCTAATTTCATTGTGTTGTTTTTAGTTATTATTACTTTTTGTTTTTGATCTCTGGTATCTATTACATATAAAAATATACCATAAGATTGCTTCAGTGGTAAGATACTCAATAATAAAACAATAAAAACACGCTGAATTATAAACTAGTTATTACCTCTTTATAGAGTAATATCTAAACCTGTTTTTACCCGTTCTAATGTAACATAGGTTTCGAAACGTTTCACATTATTATTAGCAAAAAACAATTCACGAGTTAATCGTTCATAATCTCCCATGGTAGGAACGACTATAGTTAGTACAAAATCGCCTTTGCCTGTTACATAATAACATTGCTGTACTTCTGGACAGTTTTTAAACTTTTCTTTGGCTTCATCTACCAATTCTAAACGCTCGTGCTCCAAGGTGACAATCACAAATAATGTTACTGCTAGTCCTACTTTTAGAGGATCAATTACTGCAATATTCGATTGAATAACACCTGCTGCTGTCATTTTTTTTATTCTCCTCTGTACAGCAGCTGCAGATAAATGTACTTTTTCTCCTATTTCTTTCTGTATAGTTGTGTTATTCTTTTGTATAATTTTTAAAATTTCTATATCAAACGTATCCAGTGCTTCCATTTTTCATATTTACCACACAATATGCAATAAAATTTCATTTTACCTGCAATAATAGAAGAAAAAATACCATTACAACGAATTAAATTTGCATCAAATACAAAAACATGAATAAAAAATCCATAAAAAAGGCTTCTTTCTATATCAATACACCAATGAATAGACGTACAAACACAGATAAAGAGATCACACTTGCTGCTCACGATGCATTCCGGTTTCATACAACTCTTCCTAATTATAAGGCAACCCCATTAATTCAATTACCTCTATTAGCTAAAAAATACAATATTGGAAATCTGTATATAAAAGACGAATCATATCGTTTTGATTTAACTGCTTTTAAAGTACTTGGAGCTTCTTATGCCATTCATATACTACTCGAAGAAAAACCATCGATTTCTACTTTTTGTACAGCTACAGATGGCAATCATGGACGGGCAGTAGCGTGGGCGGCTAAATTATTTGATAAAAAAGCCGTAGTCATTGTTCCCAGAGATACGACTCCCCTACGTATACATGCGATTGAGCAAGAAGGAGCTACCGTAATACAAGTGGATGGAACATATGATTATGCATGTCAATTTGCAGCACATATCAGTATCGAAAACAATTGGGAATTAGTACAAGATATGGCATGGAAAGGATACGAAACAATTCCTGCTCATATCATGGCTGGATATACGACTCTTTTTCGTGAAATAACCGCCGAATTAGCTTCTCTCTCTTCTTCCATAGATATCGTTTTCTTACAGGCAGGTGTGGGTAGCTTTGCCGGAGCCGGAATTAATTATTACTTAGATATGTATGGAGAAAATCGCCCAAAAATTATTATTGTAGAACCTATAGAAGCTGATGCAATTCTCACTTCACTACAAAATGGAAAAATCAAAACCTCTAATGGTAATAGTGAAACTATTATGGCAGGACTCAATTGTGGTACGCCTTCATTAGGTGCCTGGAATCTATTAAAAAACGGGATCGATGCTTCTATATCTATTGAAGATTATTATACTGAAAAAGCTATAAGAGAGCTATATTACCCAACAGGATCGGACCCTAGGATTTATGCTGGAGAATCTGGTGCAGCAGGTCTTGCTGGTTTTATTGCTATAATGAATGATCCTAAGCTACGTCACCTACAAGAGATACTTACTATCACCTCTTCATCATCTATCCTTTTTATTAATACAGAAGGAATAACTGATTACAATTCATTCCAGCAAATAATTCGTAAAAATGATGGGGGTACACCTTTCTAATAAGAATATAATCATAAATAACATATATCATGGAAGCTATTCAAAACTTTAACTTATTTATAATCATGACCTTAATTTTCATGATTACTCCTGGAATTGATACTATATTTATACTAAATAAGTCCATCTCTAAGGGTAGAAAAGCCGGTTATTTTGCTACTTTCGGAATTAATATTGGGGCATTATTACATACGCTTCTAGCCAGCCTAGGTCTTTCTATACTTATTTCACAATCTGATGTTCTATTTCTTTTTATAAAATATGCTGGTGCATTATACCTATCTTATATAGGAATCAATAATCTCCTAGCAAAGAACAAACTACCTTTAAAAAAAAGTAAAAAAATAAACGCCAATGACAAACACTTTATTTCTGGAGTTATGACAAATCTATTAAACCCAAAAGTCGCTTTATTTTTTATGGCTTTTTTTCCTCAATTTATTACTAAAAATGAAATCGACTCTCCTATCACATTTATCATTTTAGGTGTAATTTATATATTAATTAGTACGCTTTGGTATTTACTTTTAACAATTATAGCAGCATGGATCTCTGTTAAATTACAACAGAACACATCGTTTTATAATTATTTAAATAAAATATCTGGTATTACATATATTATTATGGGACTAAAAATTGTTTTGATGAAGAAATAATATTTTATTCTACTCTATAAATTATTTTATGTTTTACTATCCATCGATCCATATTCATCTCAATCAAAAAACCAATAGTAATCAAACCATACAAAAAGGCATTAGAAATCAATAGTAATAATCCATAAAAAAAATGAACCTTATAATTTATAGTTTTATAAAAAAAAGTAAAAAATGGTCCCATTACAACACTAAACGTAATAATACCAAACCCTATAAAAACAGGAAGATAAACAGATGAAATACTTTTATCTATTCTCAAAATTTCATTCAAATAAATCCCGAAAGCAACAATTATATTGAGTACCCCCAAAAAGTATGGAATTGTATAAAAACTATCAAAAAATCCTTCTGAAAAAATAAAAAAAAAGCAATAGGAAATCGCATGAAGCAGCATCAAAGCTTTAACAATTAATCTATTGATATTATTTACAATATAACTTAGAAATACATAGGTATATAAAAGATCACTAAAAACGCAATAAATGTTATAAATCCATATGTTACCTTTTAATAATACGCTCTTTTTTAAAAGCATATATCTATCATCGAAAATTCCTAATTCTAATAAAAGAAAGGGAATATTTGATATAAAAACTTCCAAAAAAACTGTCACCCATAAAAAATAAACAAAATATATTATCCCTTTATTTACAACATGTTTTTTTATATAACAAGTTCCTATAATAGCAGCTAATAACTCTAACAAATAGATTGCAATACTGAAGTCCATAAATATATTATTGCCCTGTTGGTTTTAAGAGTATTGTATAAGCACTTCTATAAAAGTAATAAACCTTTCATAACTTTATAAAAATGGGTTATAAATATAAATAGAAAAACAATCTTATTTTAGAAATTATCCCGTCAGGTTTTTAATACATTTTTCTCGTAACATCCAAATTGTTTCAAAATCGAGTTCCATATTGTTTTCTTCAATCCAGTCTTTTAGAAATGTCTTGTGATACGCTACTTTATAAGTAGCAACCTGTTCGGGGCGGATTTCTTTTTCTATTAATATATCCTTTTCTATTTTAGTAATATCCGATTTTATAGTGGTTCCGTCAAAACGAGCTGTTCCTATTTTTAAATAACAATGTGCTTCAGGAATAAAATTCAATGAATGACCTGTCAGAACCGTTCCTATACCAGGAGTATTCGTTTGATTCATTTTATACATCCCCAACAACAAGGTTACATCAGGAATATTATTTAGATCCGCCATTTTTTTTAAAAACGCATGTTTAGAACTACATGTTCCTTTTTTTTCTAGCAGTACTAAATCTGGATTCTTCCTATTCTTATTTCTACCATATGGTAATGCGCTAACATAATGAAGTAATGCATTCCAGGAAAGTACTCCTTGACTAGTAATTGTTTTTGTAAGTAAATCATCCGAAATCAATGTATAGTCCATATCCAAGATTATTATACTGCTTGAAAGATACGCATATCTCTGTATATCTATTACTTATTTTATTAATTATTCCTTCTATTCATATTGTATAAAATATCTTTTGTATTTTGAATATTGCTACGCTTCAATATCCTTTTCTTTAAAAGAAATTAAAAAAAAATATACAGTAGTGTCCAAAAACTAAGGAGTAGATTGTCTTTATAATAAACTACAAATGAAATGAGCTATCGAAAACATATTGGTATCCACCAAAATGATTACGGGTGAATTTCATCTGATAGTTAGAAATCAATTAAAAAAATAACAGATGAAAAAATTTATTTTATTATTACGAGATGAGTTAGAAACCTTACAACAATTATCTCCTAAAGAAATAGAGAACTTGGTACAATCACATATGGAATGGGCACAAAAATTAGAAGAAAAGAAATTCTTAATCTCTGGAGATGGATTAGAAGAAAAAGGAGTCCTCATTCAGGGCAAAGATTGTATTATCAAAGATGGTCCTTATATAGAATCCAAAGAGATGATAGGCGGGTATTATTTATTACAAGCAGAAACGTTGGAAGAGATTATTGAAATTGCTAAAGAATGTCCGTGTCACCTATGGGGAGGCACAACAGAAATCAGACCCATTATGGACTATGATGCCTAAAAAAAACATACATTATAGTACTATAGCAATTAATTTCAGAACATTGTACGGGAAGCTTTTCGCTTCCCTTTATAAACAATTTAATACGATTCCTGTTTATTACATCGAGGAGGCGATTCAGAATGCGTTTTACAAAGCATTAAAAAGCTGGAAACACAATGCAATACCTAAACAACCGGAGAATTGGTTTTTTATCGTCGCCAAAAACGATTTATTAAATCAACTAAAAAAAACTACCTATGCGATTGCTGATAAAACTCTTTCTACAGATACAGAACAAGAAATTGAAACGACCAAAGATCTCCGCTTAGAAACCTTATTATATTTTGCTTCTCTACCTTTCATTTCTCCTGAATCCAAGTTGCTGTTTATTCTCAAAAATCTTTTTGGGTTGCATGTAAAAGAAATTAGTTCCTGTACATTAATTGAGCAGGAGACCATATACAAGCGTATTAGCAGAACTAAAAAGAAAATTCAGCAACAAAAATTGCAAAATCCTTTAACTGTTGTTCGTCTTACTCCAGAAACACTTGCTGTCACAGAAGAGATATTATACGCGGTATTTAATCTAGGCTTTGACTCCATACATGAAAAAAACGAAGAACTGGTTAATGAAGACCTATGTTTAGATGCGATGGCTCTATTAAAAAAACTACTAGAAAAAACGAAAGAAACTTCTACCAGAAACCTGTTTAGTTTATTCTGTTTTCACATTGCTCGCTTACAAACAAAACAGGCCAATAATATACCTATTCCTTTTTTTAAACAAGAACGGAGTCAATGGGATCAACGTTTTATTCACTTGGGGTTTCAATACCTCAATAAACCTCAAAAACTCACCAAGTTTTATATAGAGGTCGTAATGATCAGTAATCATATGACCACTCCCCGTTTTGATCATGCATATTGGGAAGACATTACGTATTACTATCGATTACTTACCGATATCACAACTTCTCCTATCCCTAAAATCAACCTATGTTATTGTCTTCATAAAATCAATAAAACGGAGGAAGCTATACAAATACTTAACAACATCAAACATCAACTCCCCAAAAATCACCTTTATTACACTTTGGTTTATGCAGAATTGGTCAAAGACACATCTCCTAAAACTACCTCTTCTTTATTACATACATTACTGGAAACACTTCCGCAATCATTTAGAAAAAAATATATTCTGGAGCAGCTACTGTCTGAGTAAAAATAAATTCTCGACAATTCTCATTTTTTATTTTGTTACGCTAAACCCTTTGAATAAAAATGTGAAATCCTGAAGTATTTTTGTGATATTTGCAAAAAAAGCTCATTAAAACAAAACAATTACATACAAAGGGGGATCATATACTTGCGGTAAGAAAGCACGTATGGTATATCTTATCTCAGAGTTATCTGGATACGGCTATTGACATTTCTGATATTATATATATGGGAAATGAACTGGCTAAAAGTAATCTTTCGATTTCCCAAATAAGAGACATTGACCGTTATGAGGTCCTTCCTGTATTAAAATACAATCTGATTTCTCCTGCCGGAGTATGGACTGATTTTGATAAAGAGTGGCTTTTTAAAGAATGTCATAAGATGTACACAAAAAGAAATCATTGGTCACATCGGTTAAAAACCGGTACTTATAACTTCTTTTTTTACAAGCATTTCCGAAAAAAATTCTGGACAAGATTAGAAGAGCACATCCATTAATATTTAATGTGACATCACATTATACATTACTAATAAACCTGCCAGTATCGAAATAATTCCTATAACTCCATTCATCCATTTAAAAATAGAGATATTTCGTTCGATAAATCGGCTCATTGCAAAAATTAATACATAACTATATACTCCCATTGCCAAAATCACTCCGACAGATTCTACAATTAAGATTAATATTGCATCTGATATCGTTTCTGCTCCAATAATAAGAGCAGAAGTCAATGCTCCTCCAGTACCAGCTAATCCATGCAACATTCCTACCCAGAAAGATCGGTTGATTGGGTTCATAGCTATCTCTTCTCCTGATTTTCCATGAAGGTGGATTGGGTTTCCTGCTACATGGTCATGGGCTTCTATTTTCTTATGATCCGCCATCATATCATTAATTTTATGATTTCTACGGATAGCCATTATTCCCAGCCATATCATAATCGGACCTACTGAGACCTCTGCCCAAAAAGAAATATTTTCTACAAAGGCTAATAATGCCGAGCGAAACAACAAAGCTATTCCTCCAAATAATAATAAGGTAACTGAATGTCCCATCGCCCACTGAGAGGCCGTCATCACAGTTTTAAAAGTGACTTTCTTTTTTTGGATTGCATTTTCTGCCGCCAATACTGATACTGCCGACATATGATCAGGTTCGAAAGAGTGTAAAATACCCGCTATAAGTGGGCGTGTCAGGTTCATTATATTCATATACTATACGGTATGTGTGTTCCCTCTGCATTGATCAGGTAGATCGACAACTTTATATTTGGTGCCAGTTGTATGCAATGGTTATAACACTTTTGTAATAATAATTGATAAAATTTTTCACAGCTCGTAAAAGTAAAAATTTCCTGTAGACGACCTGCCATATTTAACATTAAAACTTTTTTTGCAATTTCTTCCTCATATGCTGCTTCTATAGCCAATTCGTAGATGAATTTTTTGTCCCAGGAGGTTTTCCCACTATGTGTATTGAGTTGTCCCTGAGCTAATTTTGCCGCTTTTCCAAGCATAATCCCCATATAAACAGTCTTTATTTCAGGTGACGAATTGATTTTTTCAAAAGTTTCTCTTATCCAGTTTCCATAATGGATACAAGCATAACTTTCTATAGTTGGAAAAATTGATTTTAACATTTTTTCACTTCTTGCTCCTGAGTTAATTAATAAAGTGGTTGCATTATTTGCTACTGCAACATCAATCCCCTGTTCTATACTGGCAATATAGGAGGATGCTGAGAAAGGAGTAACAATTCCTGAAGTCCCTAGAATAGAAATTCCTTTTAGGATTCCCAATCGGCTATTCAGTGTTCTCTTGGCTATTTTTTCTCCATCTTTAACACCTACTGTAATGGTTACTCCATATGCTGTTAACTGATAATCCGATAAGATTTTTTTACAGACAGTTTCCATCATTCTCCGAGGAACCGGATTAATTGCCGGTTCTCCGATCGCGATTTCCAAACCTGGTAATGTCACAATCCCAACACCTTCTCCTCTTCTGAAAATGATCTCTCTTTCTTCGTTTAATTCGACTGTTACCTGAATTGTCGCTAAATGAGTTACATCCGGATCATCTCCTGCATCTTTTATCGTACTACAAGAAGCCTGCGCTTTATCAATGGTAAAATTCGTAAGATAAAAAGCTGCTACTTCCCCTACCGGTAATTCAATAGTAATTTTCTCTACGGGCTGTTGTGTAACCAGTCCTAATAAAGCTGCTTTGGTACAGGCAGTAGCACATGCTCCTGTGGTATACCCTCTTCGGAGAGGCCGGTCTGGTATGTCTCGTAATTCACTCAACTGTACTGCTTACTCATTAACTTTATTAGTTCCTGTTTTTTGGTTATACGAATATATCGATCTGATAGTATTGGGCGCTCCAGAATTACAATAGGAATTGCACACTCAACAGCTGCTTTAATTTTATCGTATAACCTTCCTGAACTACCACTTTCTTTTGTAAATATTACTTCAGGATTTATATCCCGAAATAACTTCTTTTCTTCTATTACAGATTGCGGATATCCATATATTAATTGGGTTTCAGGAAACCCTGAAGCCAGGGCTATATTCCTGGAAGAATCCCTGTCTAAAATACGAAACCAGGTTTTATTCTCTTCCCAATATCTCTTCAAATGGGAAATCGTTTGTACTCCTGATAATGCCAGCATGGATGTATATCCTAGGTTTTCTAACAACTGTAGTACCTGATTATATGTTGCAATATAGAATACCTCCGGGTGTTTCTCTCTTGGTTCGAAATGCCGCTCCCATCGATACAATTGTATTTCCTCAGGAACTGTAACAATGGTTTTATGAAGCTGTTCTGCAAATGGATGAGCCGCATTAAGAATTATATCTATCTTTTCTCTTTCACAAAACTCTCTTAATAGTTTTTGATCCATTGCTCCATATATAGCAGTACCTTTTCCCGTAAAAGGCACTTTTGTTTTTGTAGTATAGTAATACGGAATATTCAGGTCATCTAATACCCCTGAAACTATCTTTCCTTCTGTCGTACCCCCAAAAACTAATATCATGTTATTACTCTACAATCGAGGTTTAAACATTTTGAGATTCACCTCGAAATTAAAATTTTATTTTCAATCGTAATATCTAGCTCCTCAAAACTAAGGTGTTTACTTTACAATCTTTTTCTCTTTTTTTCTAAAAATATGATGCCACTTTTCATCGTATAACCAAGATCTGTTTTTACGAGCTCCTATAGCTTCTCCTACAACAATCAGCACTGTGCGGGTCAGTTTATTCTCTTTTATAATAGCTGTCAGTTCCCCTAAGGTTCCAGTCCATACAGCTTCATCTTCCCAACTTACTCTATACAATACGGCTAAAGGGGTGTTATCCGGGTAATATTCTAATAATTGTGCCTGTACTTTCTTAGCTATTCCAGCACTTAAAAAGATACACATTGTCGCTCGAAGTTTTGCCATATCTGCAATCTTCTCATGTTCCGGCATCGGAGTATTTCCCTCTCCTCTGGTTAGTATAATAGTCTGAGCTACCTCTGGAATGGTAAATTCTGATTTCAGATATGCTGCTGCTGCCTGAAACGAGGAAATCCCTGGAACAATATAGTAATCGTACCCTTTTTCGTCAAAAATGGTCATTTGTTCCTGAATAGCACCATAAATAGATGGATCTCCAGAATGTAAGCGAACAATAAGTTTCCCCTGACTGTAATACTGATCTATAATAGCTATTTGTTCTTCCAATGTCATTGCCGCAGAGTTCCTAACCAACGCTCCTTCCTTTGCCATATGCGTCAGTGCCTCTGGTACCAGGCTTCCTGCATACAAAATGCAATCTGCCTGCTCTAACAGGTACTGTCCTTTTATCGTAAGCAGTTCCGGATCTCCAGATCCTGCTCCTACAATAGCAATTGCAGATCTGCGCTCATACCGATTCGATAAACTGAGCGCATACGTAAATTTCTTTCCTGAAACAGTGACAGCTTTTGTTTTTTCTACAATCCAGGATTCTTGCCCGGAAATTAAGGCTGCAGAAGCTTCAGATACTCCATATACTCCTACTTTTTTCTTCACTACCTCAGAAGGATTTGGTACTTCTATTGTATTTAACTCCTCTCCGCTAAATGTTACAAATGGGATTCCATAGTGAGCAGAAAAATCCAAATAAGCTTGTTCTTTTTCTTTTATTGATGCAGAACCAAACGCATATAAGCTTTCTATCGCTATCCCGTGCTCTTTTAGTGCTTGTTTTATCCCTTCTATAAACAGAGAAGGTTCTATATCTTTGGCACAGCCTGTACCCATCGCCAAACAAGGAGGGTAATACGATATGGTTGGAATACCAGTTTGTAGTACCTGATATCCTACATAAATAACAAGTTTATATGCATGCATATCCCATCCTTGTTCCGTATAATAAACATCCACAAAATTGGGTAATGTTTTTTCTAAAAATTCGGTTCCTTTATTTTTAACCTTTAGAATCAAGGCTGTTTTTTTTCTATTTACGAATAAAGAAATAATCGTATTTAATGGGACTGAACTTCTCATTTGCCAGCCATAGGTACTTCCTAGTAGATCCAATGCCCATAACTCCTGTAAATCACTGGAAGTAGAAATTACCGGAGTAGCTGTCAGAATTCTACTTATTTGTTTCGTAATTTCATTTGCCTTTCCTACATGTCCGCTTAATACGGCTTGTACAAACTTTCCCTGATCATCTACATTGATAACTGCCGGATCAGTATTCTTATTTTTTATAAAGGGAGCAATACTCCTGACACAAATACCCAAAGCCCCTACAAATATCCAAACATTATATTGCTGAAAAGATGTTTCTATTACTTCCCCAATCTTCTCTACATGAGTGACCTCACCAAAGAATACTGTATCCCTTGTCGTAAAAACGTTACTTCTATAAAATTCTTTTTGCAATTTCTGAGCGATTGCAACTCCCTGATCTGTAAAACTGACTATCGCAACTTTATGTATGGATTCTGACATGGCATTCTTTATTTAGAGCTATTTAGTTGTACATATAACAGCATACAAAGATACCTCACAAAATAGTTAATTAGTAATCTTGATTCAGTTTTTTGTATTTCTATTTTTTTATTGCCTTGAATAAATGGATTGTATTATGATTATCTATTGTCATTGCCATATTCTCTACAAGGAGCAACCCTAATCGACTACATACTGTACTAAAAGTCTTTTTGCTTTCTTCCCGTACTGCATTAAAAACGATAATTCCTTCATCAGGAAGTATCGATACTAATCGTTCTAACAATTCTTCTAACCTTCCTCCATGCCCTCCGATAAAAACAGTATCCGGTTCTGGAAGCTTTTCTATATCTTGTTCAAAAAAGTCACCTATTCGTTTTTCAATCTCGAAGACTCCAAACCTCTCTTCATTTTCTTGCATGATCAATTGGCAGGATTCTCTTTTTTCAAAAGCAATTACTTTCAGATTGGGGTTTTTTAATCGTGCTTCAATACTTATAGATCCAGTACAAAATCCGATATCCCATAATACTTTTTTATGCAGAACTTCTAATAAATGAAGGCTTGTCAGACGGACAGGCATTTTGGTAATCATTCCTGGTCTTCCAACTAAACCTCTAAAAGATTGATCTTTTAAACCAAAATCTACCTTTCTATGTTTCTTTTTTACTAGAATTACACAATTGAGGGGATAAAAACTTTCTTTAGAGGTTTCCTCCAGACTAAGTGTTCGTAATCGTTCTTTGTCTCCTTCCAATTCTTCACCTACAATCACTGTATAATTATCATAACCATACCGTAAAAGACGTGCTGCTATTTTATCCGGGCTTTTATTTTTATCCGTTAATACGCCTATAAGCGAGGGTTGTTTTATAATACAATTATCAAGAGCTTCCCATGATCTTCCATGTACGCTGACTGTCTGAAGAGAATTCGAGTTTAAAGCCATCTTGTCTGCTAACAACTGGATAGCGCTATAATGAGATATGATCGTGAAATGTGCTGTTGGATATCTATTTTTTAATGTATTAGCAAATCCGTAGAACAATGGATTACCTGATGCAAAAACTACAATAGTATTTTCTGCTTTTTCATATTGCTCAAATACATTTGTCATAGCCCCCTGAATATAAATCCAATGATGATCTTCCGGAAGAAATGTTTTTACCAAATTGTAATGTCTCTTTCCTCCACTAAAAACTCTGTTTTTTGAGATCAGGTCCTTTTCTCTGTTATTGAAATCAGGAATTTTATTACCAATACCTATTATATTAAAACGCATGTACAAGTGTACATAATTTTATAGTAAATAGATTTTTATTTTGAATTAATTTTTCAAACTCTGGTAACTCCAATATTGAGGTATCTGGCACTTAGTGGAACACCTCCATTATTTAATACATATCGTATACTGATGACATCATTGCTTTGCAAGCTATACATCAATACTCCACTGCCTCCCCACCAATCAGTACCAGGCAGAGATACAAAACCTCTGGTAAGATATCCTACCAAGGTATTGTTAACAAAAGCGGCCAAAATATATTTGGTTGTTCCCGCCGGCATATTACTAGTGGATAAAGATGCAGAAATCATATAAGTTCCTGCAGTGTTGACCTGTATTTTTCCATTTCCGACTACGGCATAAGTGCTTCCGGTATTTGACTGTATATGGCTCGCATTAATGGGTAAATCATAATAAGTATTAGTTGCATTGGATAACAGCGTATTGGATGTACTTTCCTCTCTATTCAGTATTATAGTGCTGCTCAGGTGTTTGGAAACTGGGACCCATTGGGAGCTGTCAAATTGGTAAATTTCTTTATCATCACTATTAAAAATCAATGCTCCTTCTTTAATAGCACTTGTGCTAATTGCATTAATTTCTGTTGCTGATGCTATGGGTAAGTTTAGCAACGAGTTTTCATCTATCTGTGCTATTCCAAATTGAAACAGCAAACATAGCGGTATTCCAAGGTATTTCATGTATTAGGGGTTTATCAGCAATTTTTTTATTTATCCATACTTTTCTTTTATAACTACATCTTGTTGTATTTTCTTTTGTTCCCATTTTTTGATTTCGAGTTCCGGTTTGTTGTAAAACATATCCGTATACCCAAAACACAGGTATGCTATCAGCTGATTTTCCTGCGGGGCATGAAGTACTTTTTTTACCTTTTCAGGATCCAGAATGCTTACCCACCCCATACCAATATTCAGTGTCCTTGCCATCAACCACATGTTTTGTACAGCGCATACCACACTGTATTTTCCCATGTTAGGCATACTGGTCTGTCCTAACACAGGACCGTCTTTAGGTTTATAAAACACTGCCATATTCAAGGGGGCTTCCGTAATTCCTTCGAGTTTTAAAGCGATATATTGTTTTTGTTTCTCATCTGCAAAAAGCAAAGCAGCCTTTTTAGTTTCTTCTGAGAAGGTTTCTTTTATCGCTTTTTTAGTTTCTTTGTTTTCTATAAGAACGAACTCCCATGGCTGAGAAAAACCAACAGATGGAGCTTTTAAACCTGCCTGAATAATTTTATCTATAGCAAAAGAAGGAATGGGTTTATCTAAAAAATGATTTCCTCGAACATCTCTTCGATGCAACATAATTTCTTCTAACAGTTCTTGCTCTTCAGGCATAAATATTCGCTGCGGATGTTCTTCTTTCATCTTATATTTTTTCTGATTCTGTTAATGTAAATGCAGCATTAACGATAGCTGCGGCAAAGTTACTTCCTCCTCTTTTTTCTGTTATAAGAGCATATGGAGTCTCTGAAATCATTTTTAATCGTTCTTTGGATTCTATTACATTTATAAAACCTACCGGAGCTCCTACGATACCTGCTGGGGTTAGTTTCCCTTCGTATACCTGGTCTACTATTTCTATCAAGGCCGTTGGGGCATTACCTATAACAAACAAAGCATCTGGGTATTTTGTTGCTGCCAATTTAATTCCTGCCTGAGATCTTGTCAGTCCTTCTGCAGCTGCTATTGAGAGTGCCTCCGGATCATTCAACAAACAAACTACCTCATTTCCATATTTCGCTGTAAAACTTTTGGTAATCCCCGCCTGTACCATTGTTACATCAGTCACTATCGTACCTCCATTCTTTAAATACTTATGCCACTTTGTTATAGCATCCTTCGAAGTTTTGATATAATGAATATACGCAAAGTCTCCAGAGGTATGAATACATCGTATCGCAGCCCATAAAGCATCTTTAGGCAATGTATTCGACGGAATATTTTGTAGAATTTCCTTAAAACTTGCCTGCTGAATTTCTTCCCCTGTTTCTGGTTTTCTATTTAAATATCCTCTAGGTGTAATGAGATTATTTTTGTATTCGAATGTTTGGCTATTTCCTATCATTACGACACAAAACATATCTACATCTTCTACATTCAGAGTTCCTAATGTAGTTATCTTGATCGTTTCTTCTGAACGCCCTAACTGCTTACAGATAGCAACAGGTGTCATCGGGGATCTGTATTGTAGATAGATGTCTTTTAATGCCTGTAATTGCCAATATCTTTTTTTGCTTTTGGGGTTGTATAGTCCTGTCACAAAATCTCCTGCTGCTGCTGCATGAATTCTCTTCTCTATGGTGGTCCAGGGAGTCATTAAATCAGACAGTGAAATGCAACAAAAATCGTGTCCTAAAATAGCTCCTAGTTTACTGCCGGCTGTCACAAAAGCAGAGATTCCGGGAACTGTTTCTACAGGAATATCCAACTCTTGTTCTGCTACTTTTTGATATACGATAGATGCCATGGCGTAGATCCCTGCATCGCCAGAACCTATCACAACAACATTCTCTCCTTCTGAAGCATGCTTAATCGCTATTTCTGCTCTTTTTTCTTCTTCGCTTAGTTCTTTCCCAATACATAAAACATCTTCCTGAATCAGATGATTTATAAATTGAAAATAATAATGATACCCAATAACAACTGTAGCTTCTGTTATTGCCTTTGTTGCCATAGGAATCATATAATCTGCGTGTCCGGGACCAAGCCCTACAACTTTAATCATTTTCGTATTATTAATAATGAAAAATATGGAATCACCCTATTTTCTAGTATTGTCAAATCTGTAGTAATAAACTCTTTCTCTGTTCCTAAACGTTCGCAATAATAACATTGCCAGTGTTTTTGAAGTATTTGCTGATGAAAGTTTTTCCACCCCGATCTTATTTTCATTAAAACAATGGTGTCAAATTTTTCGAAATAATGCGAGATCTCTTCAATATGTTTTGCTCTGGGAATAATCACTAATTTATCATTCAGTAAGCTTAAGGGAACTTTGTGCTGTGCAGCACCAAGAGAAAATGAATTCACTCCAGGAATTAACCGTACTGGTAAGGAACGTTCTTCCAGAATAGTAAGTATGTAAGAAAAGGAAGCATATAAACTGATATCTCCTTCGCATACAACAGCTACTTTCTTTCCTTTGGTATATGCCTGTTCTATCTTCTGGGCTGTGTCTATATACACCTTTTCTGCAGAAGTTCTGTTATCAGACATTTCCAGATAAAAACCTACAGTTTCTTTATCTGTTAATCGATGATACTCCAAAATTGAATGTACATAACTCTTTTTTACTCCCTGATGTATTGATCCTGGATAGAAAATGACATCCGATTCCTGTAAGATTCTAAGCCCCTTTAATGTTACGAGCTCCGGGTCTCCTGGGCCCAATGCTACTCCATATATTTTTTGCAAAATTATTACTTCTTTTTCTTTTTTCGTTTATATAAAAATAGCTGCCATTTCTCTTCAGCGACTCCTGCTTTATCCATTTCGGCACGTGCCAGCGTAAAAAACAAATCAGATAATCTATTGATATAGGCTACCACATATTCTTCTACCGATTCAGGGTCTTCATGCATCAATGTTACTAATCGTCTTTCTCCTCTTCGTATCTGTGTACGACACATGTGACATAAAGCAGATATTTCATTCCCTCCTGGTAACAAAAAATAATCTGAAGGAGAGCTGATCGAATCTTCTAATTCATCCATCCATTTTTCGCAAAAATCAGCTCCGTCAACAGGTTTGGGATTAGGGTTTTCTTTTTTAGAATCCGAAGGTCTGGCTAAATGAGACATCATATCCATTAAATCTTTTTGAATTCGATGTAAATTTGTTTGCCATTCGTGACTATTCCCTAATTTAGCTCTTAACAGTCCTATCGTTGAATTAGCTTCGTCAATAGCTCCATTGCACTCTATACGAGCTGAATCTTTAAATTCTCTTTTTCCGCCAAAAACTCCTGTTTTTCCGGTATCTCCTTTTCTGGTGTAAATTTTCATTGTTGACTATACTACGGCTGCTGTTTTTAAATAGGATTCCAATGTCTCCAATACTACTTTTTCCTCTAATTTCTCTCCAATAATTACCAGACGGGTAGCACGTGTTTCTTCTGCGTTCCACCTTCTATCGAAATAGTTTTCAAACCTACTGGCTACTCCCTGTACAATCATACGCATTGGCTTTCCTTCCACGTTAATAATTCCTTTAACCCTATATATTTCATAAGTAGTAACAAGTTGTTTTAATCCTGCAATCAATGCCGCTGGCGTATGTGGTTCGCTAATCGTAATAACAATGGAATTAATTGTCTCATCATGATCATGATCATGGTGATGATGTCCATCCTCATCATGGTGATGGTGGTGATGATGTGTCTCATGATGAGAGTGTTTTTCATCTACATGGTCTTCTGCCTGAGCACCTACACCCAATAACACATCTACAGAAACATCTCCCTTAACTGCTGATATGATTTTTATTCCTGCTCCTACTCTATTCTGGATAATACTTCTGACTTCTTCAAAAGCTTCTTTATCTATCAAATCTGATTTGGTCATCAGAATTAAGTCTGCACAGGACAGCTGATCTTCAAACAACTCCTCTATAGAAGATTCATGATCTAAATTCTCATCATCTAATCGCTGTGCCTGAACTCTTGCTCTATCACATATTTCTCCGGTAGCTTGCCCTACACTATCAACTACAGTCACTACAGCATCTACTGTAATTTGTGGTTTCAAATCCGGCCAGTTAAATGCTTTTAACAAGGGTTTAGGCAATGCCAACCCAGAAGTTTCTATAATGATATGATCTATATCTTCTTTTCGCTCCATCAACTGTAACATTGTAGGTAAAAATTCTTCTTGTACAGTACAACATAAACAACCATTACTCAGCTCTAAAATATTCTCTTCCTCACATCCACAATCATTTCCTTTTAATATTTCTCCATCCATTCCCAATTCTCCAAACTCATTAACAATTATAGCAATCCTTCTGCCATTTGCATTTTTTGCGATTTGGTGAATTAAAGTTGTCTTCCCAGATCCGAGAAAACCTGTTATAATTGTTACGGGTATTTTTTGAGTTGTTAATGCCATCGTATTTTCCTAATTTGTTTACCAACAAAGCTATCTATTAAAGTTTAAAAGAAAAAGGAAATCTTGCGAAGTTTAACAATTACCCCGTATATCAATTCTTTTCAAAAAATCTTTTTTCACGTATCATCATAAAGCTGAATATTTTACATACCCTTCAGCTTCTTTCTTTCTCTTTAAATATGCTTTTCGAAAATCGAAAAAGGATACATATTTATTAACAGTTTGTTTTTCTTTTTTTAAAAAAAACATAACGTTTCTTACTACCAATCAAAAAGAATTGTTTTTTCATCAAAAAAAGACGTTAAACCTCTAAAAGTGTATGGTTTAACCACATGGAAACAATTACTTTTTGTCATAAATTAGGAGATCGACCAAATGAATCATTTAAAACAACTAATCAACTTGTAATCTTACACTTACAAGACCCCTTGTCAACAATTTTATCAAAAATGAAACAAAAATACGTATTCTACCTTTTCTTAGTATTCTTTTCCTATACGAGTCAGGCACAATTAAGTGATTTACATTACTTACCGCCTTTAAAACAATACAGCAACAACAATGCAATACAACAACAATCTATATATTTATCTACGCCAGAAACAACTGCATTTGACGTAACTGTATACAGAGGGAATAGTGCTACTCCATTAACAACTCTTACTGGTTTATCTAACACTAATTCTATCAGGTATAATCTAGCTAATGGAGATAATAATATTACATTAGTTACTAACGCTAACACAGGAGTAGTATTAAGTAATGCTGGACTTCGTTTTGAGTCTGCTGGGGGACAATCTTTTTATGTTAATTACCGGGGGCGTCAATCTGCTCAGGCCGCATCCTTAACTTCTAAAGGACGAAGTGCCATGGGAACGAAATTTAAATGGGGAGGGATGCCATTGCGATCCACAAATACAGCATCTCAATCAGCCACATTAGGTATCATGGCCACGGAAGACAATACTACGGTAACAATTTCCGGATATGACCCTGCTTGTGAATTTAGACTAGGAGGTGATCCTGATGGCATTACTGACGACAGTATTACCATTAGTTTAAACTCAGGACAATCCTATGTACTCCAAGCTATTCTGGCTCAGGCAGCTGCCAACCTTGATGGGTGGATCGGTGCTAGTGTAGAATCTGATAAAGATATTGTCATTAGTAACGGAGGGTTATTATGTATGGTCTTAGCGGGATCTGCGTCAAGAGATGCCGGAATAGATCAACCAGTTCCTGAAGAAATTGTAGGTAGAGATTATGTATTTGTACGGGGAAATGGAGTTGACGGAATGGAAAAACCTATTATTATAGCTACTCAGGATAATACAGAGGTTTTTGTTAATGGCTCTGCAACACCAATAACCACTCTAAACAATGGAGATTATTTTGATATTCCTTCTTCTAATTATTCTGGCACTTCTGCAGGAGCCAATATGCTGGTAACAACTTCTAAAAGTGCATATGCATACCAAGCCTTGGCAGGTTCTTCATCTCAAGCGACTGGAGGGCTCAATTTTGTTGCTCCAGTAAACTGTTTAATGCCAAAAATACTTGACAATATTCCTAATATCAGAAACGTAGCTGGATTAAACTTTACAGGAGGTGTAACCATCATCGCTTCAACTAGTACTCCAGATGCAAATATAACGGTAACGGACGGGACAGGGTCTGTAACATTACCGGCATCAACTCCCGTTGCCGGAACTTCAGACTGGAAAACATTTTTCATTGCGGGACTAACCGGAGATGTTTCCGTACAATCTACGGGACCTATCTCTGTTGGTTTTTTAGGAGCTAATTCCTCAGCAGGAATCGCAGGTTATTTTTCCGGATTTGACACTGCTCCTGTTGTTGATCTACAAGTAACTGGTGGTGGGTGCCTCCCTGGAGGAACAGTTCAAGAAACCTCAGGAGCTTTCGACGCTTATCAGTGGTTCATGGATGGAGTAGCCATCGCTGGAGCTACCTCCGCTACCTACACTCCTCCTCCTACTGTTGTATTTGCTGAGCTATTTGTACGCGTAACCCAAGGATCCTGTACATTTGATTCTGACCCTATTTCAGTATATAGTTGTGATCCTGATATTGTGTTAACCAAAACTGCTAATGCTGCAACTTTCAACGAAGGAGATACTGTTACATTTACTATTACTGCTGAAAGTTTAGGGATAGATCCCGTTACCAACCTGGTAGTCACCGATAACCTCCCTGATGGTTTAACATTAATCAGTGCAACTCCTTCTTTTGGTAGTTGGAGTGCTCCTAATTGGACTATTGGAACAATTAATTCTGGTGAAAAATATACATTGACAATTCAGGCAACAATAGATAGTCCCGGTTTATCAAACACTATTATTAATTCAGTTTCTAATACTCAGGATCAAATAGATTCGAATATGACAACTGATGATCCATTCGAAATTATATTTATTGACAATGATGGAGATGGAATTACAGGAGTTGCTGATTTAGATAGTGATAATGACGGGATATTAGACGTTGATGAGTGTGGAGGAAAAGTAGAATATGGAGAAATACAAAGCTTCAGGTTATCAAATGTTTCTAACACCAGTAACGGAGAAGTATTGATCGGTAGCACAGCGACTCAAGGACCATTCGACACCACAAATGGAGGGCAGTTTGATGTACAAATGTCAGGTACCGGCGGATATCTTCTTCTAGACGGGGTACATCAAATGACTAATTCAGGAAGTCAAACTATTCGCTTTTTTGATTCAGGAACGTCAAACCCGGTATCGCTCCAGGGATTTGTTTTTACATTTTCAGATTGGGAAGGTTCCGAAACAATTACCGGATTGACATTAACTCTTGAAGATGGAAGTACTTTACAATATAATAATACTAATGGATGGTCTGGTTTTAAAGATAAAGATGGTTTCGGGCTCGGCGATGCTGAAACTGATTTTATTGTTAGTGGTACTGGACTTCGTACAAATTACCCTAATGGCGGAGGAGGTCAAAATAATAAATTTGGAAAATTAGACGTATCCCAATTTAGAATTAAGGAAATTGAGCTAACCGGTTCCGGAACATTTACCTTTGGATGGGAAGACAATGGATTCATTGTTGACTTCTCCTTCACTTGTGATGATACCGATGGAGATGGTATTCCTAACTATCTGGATCTAGACTCTGATAATGATGGATGCTATGATACCTTAGAAGCTAGCGAAAATGTTACCTCTAGCCAATTAGATACGAATGGACGAATTAATATTACCGCGCAAGGAGGAATCGATGGTGATGGAGTTCCCAATTTAGTTAACTCATCAGGGGCTGCAGACGTAGGAAATGATCAAGGTCAGGAAGCCACCGGTAATGAAACTGAAGCGACCAAAATACAAATAGACACACAACCTGAAAATTCAAGTATCTGCTTAGATAATAATGCTACATTCACAATAATAGCCTCTTCTCTAAGCACTACGTCCTATACCGGAACAGCTCCAAGTACAACTCCTGATTATAGTGGAAGTACCTCTACTACTTCAGGCTTAGTATACCTATGGCAAGAACAAGTAAGCGGATCAGGAAGTTGGAATGACTTAACTGATACCGGAATATATAGTAATACAACAACTGCTACGTTAACCCTTACAAGCCCTCCATTAAGCTCTTCTACTAACAAATATCGTTGTATCATTACGAGTACTAAAAATTCGTGTAGTAGCTTAACTAGCTCTGAAGCATCTTTAGAAGTCAAACCTAAACCGACCCTGGATGCAACAGATCTAACTAACACCAGCTGTAGTGATGTAGCACTCAGCAGAGACCTGACTCTTGATGTGACTGAAACAGGAACAACTTTTACATGGATTGCAGCGGATAATGCCAATGTAACAGGAGAATCAACTTCCCTGCAAACAACGACAACCATTAATGATGTACTGACCAATACCAGTGGAACAGATCAGACGGTAACCTATACGGTAACTCCCAGTGGAAGTAACGGATGTGCTGCCGATGCCTATACAGTAACAGTAACCGTACAACCGGAACCAACTCTGGATGCAACAGATCTAACTAACACCAGCTGTAGTGATGTAGCACTCAGCAGAGACCTGACTCTTGATGTGACTGAAACAGGAACAACCTTTACATGGATTGCAGCGGATAATGCCAATGTAACAGGAGAATCAACTTCCCTGCAAACAACGACAACCATTAACGATGTACTGACCAATACCAGTGGAACAGATCAGACAGTAACCTATACGGTAACTCCCAGTGGAAGTAACGGATGTACTGCCGATGCCTATACAGTAACAGTAACCGTACAACCGGAACCAACACTGGATGCAACAGATCTAACTAACACCAGCTGTAGTGATGTAGCACTTAGCAGAGACCTGACTCTTGATGTGACTGAAACAGGAACAACTTTTACATGGATTGCAGCGGATAATGCCAATGTAACAGGAGAATCAACTTCCCTGCAAACAACGACAACCATTAACGATGTACTGACCAATACCAGTGGAACAGATCAGACAGTAACCTATACGGTAACTCCCAGTGGAAGTAACGGATGTGCTGCCGATGCCTATACAGTAACAGTAACCGTACAACCGGAACCAACTCTGGATGCAACAGATCTAACTAACACCAGCTGTAGTGATGTAGCACTTAGCAGAGACCTGACTCTTGATGTGACTGAAACAGGAACAACTTTTACATGGATTGCAGCGGATAATGCCAATGTAACAGGAGAATCAACTTCCCTGCAAACAACGACAACCATTAATGATGTACTGACCAATACCAGTGGAACAGATCAGACGGTAACCTATACGGTAACCCCTAGTGGAAGTAACGGATGTACTGCCGATGCCTATACAGTAACAGTAACCGTACAACCGGAACCAACTCTGGATGCAACAGATCTAACTAACACCAGCTGTAGTGATGTAGCACTCAGCAGAGACCTGACTCTTGATGTGACTGAAACAGGAACAACCTTTACATGGATTGCAGCGGATAATGCCAATGTAACAGGAGAATCAACTTCCCTGCAAACAACGACAACCATTAATGATGTACTGACCAATACCAGTGGAACAGATCAGACAGTAACCTATACGGTAACTCCCAGTGGAAGTAACGGATGTACTGCCGATGCCTATACGGTAACAGTAACCGTACAACCGGAACCAACTCTGGATGCAACAGATCTAACTAACACCAGCTGTAGTGATGTAGCACTCAGCAGAGACCTGACTCTTGATGTGACTGAAACAGGAACAACTTTTACATGGATTGCAGCGGATAATGCCAATGTAACAGGAGAATCAACTTCCCTGCAAACAACGACAACCATTAACGATGTACTGACCAATACCAGTGGAACAGATCAGACAGTAACCTATACGGTAACCCCTAGTGGAAGTAACGGATGTACTGCCGATGCCTATACGGTAACAGTAACCGTACAACCGGAACCAACTCTGGATGCAACAGATCTAACTAACACCAGCTGTAGTGATGTAGCACTCAGCAGAGACCTGACTCTTGATGTGACTGAAACAGGAACAACTTTTACATGGATTGCAGCGGATAATGCCAATGTAACAGGAGAATCAACTTCCCTGCAAACAACGGCAACCATTAATGATGTACTGACCAATACCAGTGGAACAGATCAGACAGTAACCTATACGGTAACTCCCAGTGGAAGTAACGGATGTACTGCCGATGCCTATACAGTAACAGTAACCGTACAACCGGAACCAACTCTGGATGCAACAGATCTAACTAACACCAGCTGTAGTGATGTAGCACTCAGCAGAGACCTGACTCTTGATGTGACTGAAACAGGAACAACTTTTACATGGATTGCAGCGGATAATGCCAATGTAACAGGAGAATCAACTTCCCTGCAAACAACGGCAACCATTAATGATGTACTGACCAATACCAGTGGAACAGATCAGACGGTAACCTATACGGTAACCCCTAGTGGAAGTAACGGATGTACTGCCGATGCCTATACGGTAACAGTAACCGTACAACCGGAACCAACTCTGGATGCAACAGATCTAACTAACACCAGCTGTAGTGATGTAGCACTCAGCAGAGACCTGACTCTTGATGTGACTGAAACAGGAACAACTTTTACATGGATTGCAGCGGATAATGCCAATGTAACAGGAGAATCAACTTCCCTGCAAACAACGGCAACCATTAATGATGTACTGACCAATACCAGTGGAACAGATCAGACAGTAACCTATACGGTAACCCCTAGTGGAAGTAACGGATGTACTGCCGATGCCTATACGGTAACAGTAACCGTACAACCGGAACCAACACTGGATGCAACAGATCTAACTAACACCAGCTGTAGTGATGTAGCACTTAGCAGAGACCTGACTCTTGATGTGACTGAAACAGGAACAACCTTTACATGGATTGCAGCGGATAATGCCAATGTAACAGGAGAATCAACTTCCCTGCAAACAACGACAACCATTAATGATGTACTGACCAATACCAGTGGAACAGATCAGACGGTAACCTATACGGTAACTCCCAGTGGAAGTAACGGATGTACTGCCGATGCCTATACAGTAACAGTAACCGTACAACCGGAACCAACACTGGATGCAACAGATCTAACTAACACCAGCTGTAGTGATGTAGCACTTAGCAGAGACCTGACTCTTGATGTGACTGAAACAGGAACAACTTTTACATGGATTGCAGCGGATAATACCAATGTAACAGGAGAATCAACTTCCCTGCAAACAACGACAACCATTAATGATGTACTGACCAATACCAGTGGAACAGATCAGACAGTAACCTATACGGTAACCCCTAGTGGAAGTAACGGATGTACTGCCGATGCCTATACGGTAACAGTAACCGTACAACCGAAACCAACACTGGATGCAACAGATCTAACTAACACCAGCTGTAGTGATGTAGCACTTAGCAGAGACCTGACTCTTGATGTGACTGAAACAGGAACAACCTTTACATGGATTGCAGCGGATAATGCCAATGTAACAGGAGAATCAACTTCCCTGCAAACAACGACAACCATTAATGATGTACTGACCAATACCAGTGGAACAGATCAGACAGTAACCTATACGGTAACCCCTAGTGGAAGTAACGGATGTACTGCCGATGCCTATACAGTAACAGTAACCGTACAACCGGAACCAACTCTGGATGCAACAGATCTAACTAACACCAGCTGTAGTGATGTAGCACTTAGCAGAGACCTGACTCTTGATGTGACTGAAACAGGAACAACCTTTACATGGATTGCAGCGGATAATGCCAATGTAACAGGAGAATCAACTTCCCTGCAAACAACGACAACCATTAATGATGTACTGACCAATACCAGTGGAACAGATCAGACGGTAACCTATACGGTAACTCCCAGTGGAAGTAACGGATGTACTGCCGATGCCTATACAGTAACAGTAACCGTACAACCGGAACCAACACTGGATGCAACAGATCTAACTAACACCAGCTGTAGTGATGTAGCACTTAGCAGAGACCTGACTCTTGATGTGACTGAAACAGGAACAACCTTTACATGGATTGCAGCGGATAATACCAATGTAACAGGAGAATCAACTTCCCTGCAAACAACGACAACCATTAATGATGTACTGACCAATACCAGTGGAACAGATCAGACAGTAACCTATACGGTAACCCCTAGTGGAAGTAACGGATGTACTGCCGATGCCTATACCGTAACAGTAACCGTACAACCGGAACCAACACTGGATGCAACAGATCTAACTAACACCAGCTGTAGTGATGTAGCACTTAGCAGAGACCTGACTCTTGATGTGACTGAAACAGGAACAACTTTTACATGGATTGCAGCGGATAATGCCAATGTAACAGGAGAATCAACTTCCCTGCAAACAACGACAACCATTAACGATGTACTGACCAATACCAGTGGAACAGATCAGACAGTAACCTATACGGTAACTCCCAGTGGAAGTAACGGATGTGCTGCCGATGCCTATACAGTAACAGTAACCGTACAACCGGAACCAACTCTGGATGCAACAGATCTAACTAACACCAGCTGTAGTGATGTAGCACTTAGCAGAGACCTGACTCTTGATGTGACTGAAACAGGAACAACTTTTACATGGATTGCAGCGGATAATGCCAATGTAACAGGAGAATCAACTTCCCTGCAAACAACGACAACCATTAATGATGTACTGACCAATACCAGTGGAACAGATCAGACGGTAACCTATACGGTAACCCCTAGTGGAAGTAACGGATGTACTGCCGATGCCTATACAGTAACAGTAACCGTACAACCGGAACCAACTCTGGATGCAACAGATCTAACTAACACCAGCTGTAGTGATGTAGCACTCAGCAGAGACCTGACTCTTGATGTGACTGAAACAGGAACAACTTTTACATGGATTGCAGCGGATAATGCCAATGTAACAGGAGAATCAACTTCCCTGCAAACAACGACAACCATTAACGATGTACTGACCAATACCAGTGGAACAGATCAGACGGTAACCTATACGGTAACCCCTAGTGGAAGTAACGGATGTACTGCCGATGCCTATACGGTAACAGTAACCGTACAACCGGAACCAACACTGGATGCAACAGATCTAACTAACACCAGCTGTAGTGATGTAGCACTTAGCAGAGACCTGACTCTTGATGTGACTGAAACAGGAACAACTTTTACATGGATTGCAGCGGATAATGCCAATGTAACAGGAGAATCAACTTCCCTGCAAACAACGACAACCATTAATGATGTACTGACCAATACCAGTGGAACAGATCAGACAGTAACCTATACGGTAACCCCTAGTGGAAGTAACGGATGTACTGCCGATGCCTATACCGTAACAGTAACCGTACAACCGGAACCAACACTGGATGCAACAGATCTAACTAACACCAGCTGTAGTGATGTAGCACTTAGCAGAGACCTGACTCTTGATGTGACTGAAACAGGAACAACTTTTACATGGATTGCAGCGGATAATGCCAATGTAACAGGAGAATCAACTTCCCTGCAAACAACGACAACCATTAACGATGTACTGACCAATACCAGTGGAACAGATCAGACAGTAACCTATACGGTAACTCCTAGTGGAAGTAACGGATGTACTGCCGATGCCTATACAGTAACAGTAACTGTACAACCGGAACCAACACTGGATGCAACAGATCTAACTAACACCAGCTGTAGTGATGTAGCACTCAGCAGAGACCTGACTCTTGATGTGACTGAAACAGGAACAACTTTTACATGGATTGCAGCGGATAATGCCAATGTAACAGGAGAATCAACTTCCCTGCAAACAACGACAACCATTAATGATGTACTGACCAATACCAGTGGAACAGATCAGACGGTAACCTATACGGTAACTCCCAGTGGAAGTAACGGATGTACTGCCGATGCCTATACGGTAACAGTAACCGTACAACCGGAACCAACACTGGATGCAACAGATCTAACTAACACCAGCTGTAGTGATGTAGCACTCAGCAGAGACCTGACTCTTGATGTGACTGAAACAGGAACAACCTTTACATGGATTGCAGCGGATAATGCCAATGTAACAGGAGAATCAACTTCCCTGCAAACAACGACAACCATTAATGATGTACTGACCAATACCAGTGGAACAGATCAGACAGTAACCTATACAGTAACTCCCAGTGGAAGTAACGGATGTACTGCCGATGCCTATACAGTAACAGTAACCGTACAACCGGAACCAACACTGGATGCAACAGATCTAACTAACACCAGCTGTAGTGATGTAGCACTCAGCAGAGACCTGACTCTTGATGTGACTGAAACAGGAACAACTTTTACATGGATTGCAGCGGATAATGCCAATGTAACAGGAGAATCAACTTCCCTGCAAACAACGACAACCATTAATGATGTACTGACCAATACCAGTGGAACAGATCAGACAGTAACCTATACGGTAACTCCCAGTGGAAGTAACGGATGTACTGCCGATGCCTATACGGTAACAGTAACTGTACAACCGGAACCAACACTGGATGCAACAGATCTAACTAACACCAGCTGTAGTGATGTAGCACTTAGCAGAGACCTGACTCTTGATGTGACTGAAACAGGAACAACTTTTACATGGATTGCAGCGGATAATACCAATGTAACTGGAGAATCAACTTCCCTGCAAACAACGACAACCATTAATGATGTACTGACCAATACCAGTGGAACAGATCAGACGGTAACCTATACGGTAACCCCTAGTGGAAGTAACGGATGTACTGCCGATGCCTATACGGTAACAGTAACCGTACAACCGGAACCAACTCTGGATGCAACAGATCTAACTAACACCAGCTGTAGTGATGTCGCACTTAGCAGAGACCTGACTCTTGATGTGACTGAAACAGGAACAACTTTTACATGGATTGCAGCGGATAATGCCAATGTAACAGGAGAATCAACTTCCCTGCAAACAACGACAACCATTAATGATGTACTGACCAATACCAGTGGAACAGATCAGACAGTAACCTATACGGTAACTCCCAGTGGAAGTAACGGATGTACTGCCGATGCCTATACAGTAACAGTAACCGTACAACCGGAACCAACACTGGATGCAACAGATCTAACTAACACCAGCTGTAGTGATGTAGCACTCAGCAGAGACCTGACTCTTGATGTGACTGAAACAGGAACAACCTTTACATGGATTGCAGCGGATAATGCCAATGTAACAGGAGAATCAACTTCCCTGCAAACAACGACAACCATTAATGATGTACTGACCAATACCAGTGGAACAGATCAGACAGTAACCTATACGGTAACTCCCAGTGGAAGTAACGGATGTACTGCCGATGCCTATACCGTAACAGTAACCGTACAACCGGAACCAACACTGGATGCAACAGATCTAACTAACACCAGCTGTAGTGATGTAGCACTTAGCAGAGACCTGACTCTTGATGTGACTGAAACAGGAACAACTTTTACATGGATTGCAGCAGATAATGCCAATGTAACAGGAGAATCAACTTCCCTGCAAACAACGACAACCATTAATGATGTACTGACCAATACCAGTGGAACAGATCAGACAGTAACCTATACGGTAACTCCCAGTGGAAGTAACGGATGTACTGCCGATGCCTATACAGTAACAGTAACTGTACAACCGGAACCAACACTGGATGCAACAGATCTAACTAACACCAGCTGTAGTGATGTCGCACTTAGCAGAGACCTGACTCTTGATGTGACTGAAACAGGAACAACCTTTACATGGATTGCAGCGGATAATACCAATGTAACTGGAGAATCAACTTCCCTGCAAACAACGACAACCATTAATGATGTACTGACCAATACCAGTGGAACAGATCAGACAGTAACCTATACGGTAACCCCTAGTGGAAGTAACGGATGTACTGCCGATGCCTATACGGTAACAGTAACCGTACAACCGGAACCACATATCGCTACTTCTCCTTTACAGCTTATTTGTAGTGACACGATTCTTAACCATAATCTGGAGCTTGACACGAACATCCCAGGAAGTACTTTCAACTGGATTGCCAATGATAACCCAAATATTACAGGAGAAACAATAACTCCCTCAACAACTCCAATAATCGCTGACCAACTCATCAATATCAGTGGAGATGTACAAACCGTAACCTACACTATTACTCCTTTTAGCCCAGATGGCTGCCAAGGAGACGATTACATTTTTACTGTTACAATTGACCCTAAACCATTTGTAGCAATTGCTCCTATAGAAACTATTTGTAGTGATGCAGCTATAAATCATGATCTTACGTTGGATACGAATGTTCCGGGAACTACTTTTAGCTGGGTAGCAACTGATAACCCTAATGTTAGTGGAGAAACTACGACCGTTTCGACTTCTTCTTCAATTACTGATTCACTTTCTAATACAACTGATTTGGAACAGGAAGTGATTTATACAATCACGCCTACATCACCTGACAACTGCGTGGGAGCCCCATATGTATTTAAAGTAATTATCTCCCCTGTTCCTGAATTAGTTATTACGAAAAGAACACTTCCTGCTACTGATGGGGCTTATGATACCCTGGGAGAGGCGATTATGTATGAAATCACCATAGAGAACCCTAAAGAAGTATTGATGCAAAACATTACCATAACAGATAATAATGCAGATGTTCTAAGTACTTCTTCAATAGCCGCTATCAATGCTAATGACAGCCATACTATCACTGCCAGTCATTTTATTACACAAGACGATTTAGATAATGGTTTTGTTAGTAACGTAGCTCAGGTATCAGGAACAGACATTTGTGGTAATATAGCGACTGATGACTCCGATAATCCTGATACAACGACACCTGATGATCCAACAATTACGACACTTATTCAAGAACCAAGTATTCGTTTATTAAAGGTCTCGGACCCTGCTCCTGATGGATTATGGGATGAAGTTGGTGAAGTTATTACATATTCATTAACTATAACTAATACAGGAAATGTTACACTCACGGATGTTGTAATCACTGATGATAATGCTGATATCGGAAGTATTCAGCCCTCTGCTATTGCAACATTAGCTCCTGGAGAGACTGTATCTGTAATTGCTTCTCATACCATTATCCAAAATGACTTAGACGCCGGAAGTGTCCATAATTCAGCTTCTGTGGACGCTATAGCTCCAGATGGCAGTACTGTTACGGACCTTTCTGATAACCCAGAAGATGATACTGATGTTGATATTGATGGTAATGGGGATCCTGATGATATAACAACAACCCATACTCCTCAATTCGGAACAATTGATATTGTGAAAACTGTAAATCAAAAAATGTATCGTTCCATTGGAGATATTCTCGTGTATACAATTACGGTAACTAATACGGGAAATGTTACACTTAATAATCTGATTATTGATGACCCTATCCTTTCCTTTATAGGAGGGAATACATTAGATAATCTGGCTCCAGGAATGTCTCATTCCTTTACAGGGGAATATATCATAACACAAAAAGATATCAATGAAGAACTCGTAAGTAATATTGCCACCGTTGAAGCGTCTTTACCAAACGGGACCACATTTATTTCTGAAGACTCTGATGATCCTGAAGACCCTACAGATACGGATACGGATAACGATAATGACCCTGAAGACCCAACGATCAGCTATCTTGATTCTGATGGAGATGGACTTCCTAATACAGAAGATTTAGATGATGACAACGATGGAATTACAGATCTAGATGAACAAAATGGTGATCCATTTCTGGATACTGATAATGATGGTATTATTGATAGTCTCGATTTAGATGCAGACGGAGATGGGGTTTATGATTATATAGAAGCAGGACATGGAGGTACAGATACAGATGGAGATGGTCGAATCGAAGGTCCCTGGGGAACAGACGGAATCTCTGATAGTGTTCAAAATAACCCTAATGGAGGCGAAACTTCATATACCATACAAGATACAGATGGAGATGGAACTCCTGATTTTCAGGATATAGATGATGACAATGATGGTCTGTTAACTATCGATGAAAACCCTGACCCTAACGGAGACGGAATCCCCACAGATGCTCAGGATACAGACGGAGATGGAGTTCCTGACTATTTGGAACCTAATGGTACAATTCCAGATGCAGAAGATGGAATTGAAGTTTTTACAGGAATGACTCCCAATGGAGATGGAGATAATGATGTTTTTACGATTAGAGGGATCGAAAAATTTGAAAATACTGTAGAAATATATAACCGATGGGGAGTTGTTGTATATACTGCTAAAAACTACGGAAAAAACGATACGTTCTTTACAGGAATTTCTAGTTCTAGAGCGACCTTTAAAGAAAAAGACATGCTTCCAGTGGGAACTTATTATTATGTAATAAGCTATATCCCAGAACCTGGAGTAGTCAAAACATTAAAAGGTTATATATACATTAACCGATGATTCCTGCGTAATTAAAAAATATGAAGCTTTTACCCCCTATTTGTATTAGTATATATATAAATGGGGGGTTAAAATATTATTTCTTTTCTTTGGAAAAACAAATCCCCTCCCCATATACTTATGCACTTCTATGAAAAAAAGAAAAAAACTATTATTCATTCTAATTATTATCTCGATTTTTTCGATTATAAGCTTATACAAAGCCAATAAAATAGTAATTGATAAAACTGCAGAAAAAACATATGACACGATTACTAGCATTCCTAAAAATAAAGTAGGTCTATTGTTAGGTACAACTAAATTTCTACAAAACGGCAGAGTTAATCTTTATTATACTTACAGAATCAATGCAACGGTAGCTCTTTATAAAGCAAAAAAAATTGATTACATTCTTATAAGTGGGGATAATGGAACGAATACATATGATGAGCCTACCACCATGAAAAATGATTTAATTACAAAAGGCATTCCTGCTTCTCGTATTTACCTAGATTACGCTGGTTTCAGAACATTAGACTCTATTATCAGAGCAAAAGAAATTTTTACCCTTCAAAAGTTTACCATCATATCACAAAAATTCCATAACGAAAGGGCAATATTTATTGCTGAAAATAAAGGAATCAACGCTATTGGTTTTAATGCTAGAGATGTCAACATTCATTATGGTTTGAAAACTCAGATTCGGGAGCGTTTCGCTCGAGTAAAAATGATCATTGACTTACTTATTGGAAAACAACCAAAGTACTTGGGAAAGAAAATTCCAATTGGTTAAAAAAAAGAGAGGATTATCTCCTCTCTCCTCCTTATGATTTTTTATAATGTTTCTTATATTTCCAATAAGAGACTCCTCCTAATACGATTGCAAACATAATGGAATAGTACACCGAATTTGGGGTGATTACCTTATCTCCACTAGCATATGAATGCAATCCTTTGAGATAGAAATTCACTCCAAAATATGTCATCAGAATACTATATACTGCGATCACTGAAATAAAATTATAGAGCCATTTTCCTCTCAGACCAGGAACTAATCTCATATGAATCACAAAAGCATATACCATAATACTCACTAATGCCCAGGTTTCTTTCGGGTCCCATCCCCAGTATCTCCCCCAGCTTTCATTTGCCCACATTCCTCCAAGGAAATTTCCTATAGTAAGCATGACCAGACCAATTGTCAATGCCATTTCATTAATAATGGTTAATTCTTTAATGGCTAGATCCATTTTTTTCTTATTTGACCCGGTAGTCATAATCATTAAAATAAGAGCGATAACTCCCAATATACATCCTACAAAGAAAGGACCATAACTTCCTACAATAATAGATACATGAATCAATACCCAATACGAATCTAATACTGGCTGTAAATTAGCAATAGCAGGATCTGTCCAGTTTTCATGAGCAAAAAACAATATAATTGCTGCCACAAAAGTTGTAGCCGCAATTGTCAAATCACTTTTTCTTCCGAGTGCTAATCCCATTCCTAAAGTAATCCATGCTACATAAATCATCGATTCATATGCATCACTCCAGGGAGCATGCCCGGAAACATACCACCTGATAATCAACCCAGCAGTATGCATAATAAAAGTAATAATGATAATACCAATTATTCCATATATCAATCCTTTTATTATTTTGGAATCTCTAAAAATTCTGGCAATCACCACTACCATTAATAAAACACCCAATATAAGGTAATACCGATATAGTGTTCTAAATATATCATATTTATTTAATGCTATTTCTGCTTTTATTTTTCGGTCAGATGGTAATACTTCGCTTCCAAATTTCTTCTGGAAACTCTTAATACTCTCTACATACTTATCTGGTTTACTATAATCTCCAGTTTTTCTTGCTTCCAGCAGGGATTGCCTATAAATAGGGATAATTTGTCTTGTGTACACAGAATCCATTCCTGTAAATTTTACTTCATTTAACTGCGGAACAGAAACCCATTTATTATTATCGTCATTCGGTACCGGGAAAACGCGCAGAATTCCCCCTCCTAATGCCTGATTAAGCAAATAAAATTTTTCATGTGTTTTCAGAAAATCTTTTTCAAAACTACTCGGAGTTGTGGTACTACTTGCTTTTTCTAAATAGGGAGTAAGTTTATAGGTTCCATCAGGCTCTACAAGGTCGATTAAGGAAATTCTTCTTTCACTTTTAGGAACGCCTAATATTTTTCGAATACTATCATTTTCTCTTTGAATCTCAATAATAGGAACACTGTACCATATAAAAGGGTTTTCGATCATAGAGACAAAAACCTGATCTGCTGTTAGTCCTTCATAAGTATCTTTCTTGCTTAATTTTCTCAATAACTCTGAAGAAAATGTATTTACAGGCTTCATTCGCCCTCTTTCATCCTGGATTACAACACTTCCGAATTTTGCTGCATGTTCCTTACTTACGGCATTTGCTAATATGACAGAATCTAATTGTTTTTTAGTAGGAGCCACTTGTCCATGCCCTTCATGTTGCCCTCCTTGTTGTGCAAAAGAGAAACTACATGAGAGCAGTACCACAATCAGAGATAGCTGGCTTTTCTTTTTCTTTATTTTGTCAAGTTTTCTTTCTATTTCTTTAAATCTTGATCCTTTTACAAATAAAATTAATGTCAATGCTACATACAATAAAATATATCCTATGTAGGTAATCCAGGTTCCCCAAAAATCGTGATTAACCGATAGAATAGTTCCTTTTTCATCTGCGTCAAATGATGATTGAAAAAAACGATACCCTCTATGATCTAATACGTGATTCATATAGATCTCATAAGGCTCGGAAGAGTTTTCCTCTACAATTTCCACTTTACTTCTAAATGCTTTATAGGCCTTTTCTGTTCCCGGGAATTTTTCGGCTATAAAGTCATTAAGTTTTAGAGAAAACGGAAGTTTCATTTCTTTCGACCCATAACTAAAATACATATCCAACCCTCCTATTTGATATTTCTTCATATTGTTAGCAAACCCCTTTCCTCCTAACAGCTTTACTTCTTTTGTTTCTCCATTAGAAGAAACATCTAATATCAATGCATCTTGTTGCCCTTTTGCTTTTTCTTCTATAGGTACAACGTCATATTTTCCTTTTTGAACCGGTTCAGGAATCACAAATTGCATTCCTGCTGTTTGATACAATGATCTAAGCATTAACGGTTGTACACTATCTTTTATAACCTCTCCTTTAAACTGATCAGCCATTCGCATATAAGTACCATCAAAAGGAGACTCTATATAATACTCTCCTTTTCCATAACTAATATTAATTGCTCCTTTAGTTGGTTTATTAAAAGCGATTAGAATATTATGAATATTTGCTACTTCTCCTTCCTTTAAGAAATGATCGTGTCGTTCTCCTCCTCCAGCTTCTACCAGTTTCAGAAAATTTTCTCCATCTTCTGATGCGACCAATCCCATTTCAGCACCTTGTATATAATCCTTATAAGTGATGGTTACTGGCTGTTTATTATAATCTGTATGAATTACGAAATGATTGTCGGTAGCTGCTGCAAATTCCATATCATCAGAGATCACTCTACGTCTGGGTTCTCCATTAATCTCTCCATCCAAAAATGCTGTCAGATACGTTTTTTCGGATAAAAAAGTAGCTGTAGTCTCTCCTTCTCGTATCGGCATTACACCTTCATAACTAATATATCGTGTAACAAAAGCTCCAACAAGAATCAGGATAAAAGATAAATGCAAAATCAAGGTTGCCCATTTATCTTTTCTATACAGTTTATATCGAACTATATTCCCACAAAAATTGATACAAAAAAATACCATAATTGCTTCAAACCACCAGGTATTATATATCCAAATTCTCGCTGCTGTTGTCCCATGTGCATCTTCCAGAAGTGTTCCAACCCCCATAGAAACTGCAAATACAATAAATAAAACCGCCATTAATCTTGTGGAGAATAAAATACTCACCAACTTATCTTGCATAATATCTCTTTTTTAAAACTGTGCAAATTTAGGACATTTAAGAGGATTTATCGAATTAAACCATACAGTTTTAATTGTTTTAACAGAAGTCATCTTCCCTTGATAATATTTGAAACATCTTCATTATTTTAGCCTCATGATAAATGTCATTATTTTAGGATCAGGAAAAGTAGCAAAACATCTGTATACGGCTTTTAAAGTCATTCCAGAAGTTACTATCAGACAGTGCTATAACAGAAAAGGAATATTACTCGATGATGCTCAGACACAAGAGGACATCACTACCGATCTCTCCCAATTAAAGAATGCAGACGTTTATATCCTAGCAATTAGCGATGATTCTATACAACCGGTATCGGAACAACTCCCTTTTACCAATAGATTGGTTGTCCATGTTTCAGGGGGGAAATCCATCGATGTTATAGATCCAAAAAATAACAGAGGTGTTTTTTACGCATTACAAACTTTTAGTCATGGAAAAGAAATTAATTTCGAACAAGTACCTTTTTGTATTGAATCTGACAATCCAGTGGATCAGAAATTATTAAGCTCTTTAGCCGGTTTTTTATCTAAGAAGGTATATCCCATTTCTTCTCATAAACGAAGTATTATTCATGTGGCAGCTGTATTTGTAAATAATTTTACTAATCACTTATTTTCCATAGGCCATGATATTTGTCAGGAGCATCATATTCCTTTTGAAATTCTACATGGACTAATCGAGGAAACAGCTCTAAAAATAAAAGAAATGCCCCCCGATAAAGCACAAACAGGGCCTGCATTACGAAACGATACAAAAACAATAGAGAAACACCTGAGTACATTATCAGTTGCTTCTCAAAAAGAATTTTATTCAACTTTTACAAAAGCGATACAAACAAAATATGGAAAAGAGTTATAAAGAGTATTTAAACCATATCACAACTTTTATTTTTGATGTGGATGGTGTATTAACAGATGGTACTGTAGTAATACACACTGACGGACAACTACTTAGAACAATGAATATTAAAGATGGTTATGCCCTAAAAACAGCAGTTCAACAGGGGTATAATGTATGCATTATCTCTGGAGGAACAAATGAAGGGGTTCGTAAACGACTAAGAGGGTTGGGAATAACTGATATTTATCTCGGTGCTCATCACAAAGTAGAACAATTAGATGAATATCTGGATATTTATAATATCAAATCAGAAAATGTTCTGTATATGGGAGATGATATTCCTGATCTGCCTGTAATGGAGTTAGTAGGACTTCCTACCTGCCCACAAGATGCTGTTGCAGAAATTAAAGAAGTTTCTAAATATGTATCTAATAAAAAAGGAGGAAAAGGTTGTGTCAGAGACGTTATAGAGCAAGTCTTAAAGGTCCAGGGCAAATGGAAAACAGAGTTTGATGCTCAATATGATTAATAAAATAACCATTTTTATATGAAATTAGTTTTCGCTACTAATAATAAAAACAAAGTAAAGGAAGTACAGGCTGCTTTACCGGATCATATACAGATTCTAAGCCTAGCCGATATAGGCTGTGATGTAGATATCCCCGAAACATCCCCTACTATAGAGGGGAATGCCTTACAAAAAGCTATGTATGTCAAAGAACAGTATGGCTACGATTGTTTTGCTGATGATACCGGATTAGAGGTCAAGGCATTAAACGGAGCTCCTGGTGTATATTCTGCCCGCTATGCAGGTAAAGAAAAAGACGCCAATGCTAATATGGATAAACTACTGACTGAATTAGCCTCTGAAAACGATCGAACTGCAAGTTTCAAAACTGTTATATCCCTAATCATAGGAGATACAAAAGAGACATTCACAGGTATTTGCAGTGGAGAAATTACACTTCAGAAAACCGGAAGCCAAGGTTTTGGATATGATCCGGTATTTCAACCGCTGGGGCATGATAAAACTTTTGCAGAACTCCCGCTATCAGAAAAAAATGCAATAAGTCACAGAGGAAAAGCCGTACAAGCACTTATTCAGTATTTAAATACTTTGTAAAAACATCACAGAGGCATCACATATAGATGCCTCTGTCTTTTTAATATCTCTGAATATCATCCTTCTATTCCTGGAAATGCTAACATCTCCCCCATGCCTACTGTAAACAACCAGCAACCATATAATGCATGCTCAATAGAGACAAGTATTGTTGACCTGGTTTTCAGATATGTAAATGCAAACAACAATCCTCCTATAAAAGTTATTATCTGAACCAGAGGACTCTTCAGAAAGAGATGTGCTAATGAAAATAAAATAGCATTGATAAAAATAAACAACCATTTATTATCTACCAAAGAAGCGTATCGCTCGAAAAAAAACGTACGATATATTATTTCCTGAGGTAGCACGGAAAGAAAAGTATACACCAAAAGAATAATTAACCATAATCCGGTTTTCTTTAAAGGAATAAAAAATAAATGCTGGGGGGCTACAAGATATACATACACTGTGGTGATGATTGCAATTATCAGAAATTTAAATAGTGTATCTCTCCAAAAAAATCCTGTGTTTCTCCATTCTTCTTTCTTCTTAAATACTTTTCTTTTCTTTATACCCCATAACACATACCCAAATGCGAGGAGAGTTACTCCTGCTTTAATAACAAAAGGATACGTTATCAAAAAGCTAACGGGCAGCAATACGAATAATACGAATAATTCTAATGCGATGAAACGAAGTGAATTCATAGAGTATTTTTCTAACAAGTTACTAAGATATCAGAAATAAAAAAAAGCCTCTGGGGGAGAGGCTTTACCATTTGGGGAAGTGAATTTAAATTAGCTAGGTCAATTCACATTGGGGGTAATTTAATCACAGTAAGGTTAATTCACTAGGGGCAAAAAAAACACTAAAAACAATAAAATTTAATTTTCTTTCTTTTTTACACTTCAAATATATGACCAACAAATATGTTTACATTAAAATAACATTATGAATAAACCGAAATAATCGACAAAAAACATTATTAGTCGACAAAATACACAAAATCAACTATTTTAACACATTTTAAGTTTTAGAAGTGTTTTAAAAACAGGCTGTTGTTTAAAAAAATTCATTGCATAGATTTTAATAATATCGTAACATTACATCTTTTTAATTACGAATTCTATATATGGATAGTCAAAATATTACTCCTTCTAAGCCTCAAGACGAAGAAATCATTAAAAATAAAGAACTAAACATCTGGGAAGCCCTTCTACCAATCATTATTTTGGTAGGAATGTTATTCTACAATGTATCTTTTGCATTTGGAGATGATGCGCTAAGCGGTAGTAATCAGTTTATTTTATTATTAGGAGCTGCCGTTGCTGCTATCGTTGGTTTTTTTAACAAGGTATCCTATAAACAAATGATGGAAGAAGTAGCGAATAATATAAAATCAACCGCCGTAGCACTTCTTATCTTATTAATGGTAGGTTCGTTGGCTGGTACCTGGTTGATTAGTGGTATTATTCCAACAATGATTTATTATGGTCTTCAAATATTAAACCCTACAATATTTTTAGCTGCCTGTGTTATTATTTGTGCAATCATATCCATTGCTACGGGGAGTTCCTGGACAACCTCAGCTACCGTAGGAATTGCATTAATAGGTATTGGAGACACCTTAGGTATTGGAGCTGGAATGACAGCTGGAGCTGTTATTTCTGGAGCATATTTCGGAGATAAAATGTCTCCTCTTTCTGATACGACGAATTTAGCTCCTGCAATGGCTGGAGGAGAATTGTTTTCTCATATCCGATATATGACTTATACAACAGTCCCCACTATTATCATTACTCTTATTATTTTTATCATCATAGGTCTGACATTAGACACTACCGGAACTCCGGAAATCGGGGAACAATTAACTGCAATTGGAGATGCTTTTAATATCACCCCCTGGTTATTTATTGTTCCTGTTATCGTTATCGGTCTGATCATAAAAAAAACGCCTCCTCTTGTAGCTTTATTAATAGGAACTTTATTAGGAGGAATCGCTGCCATTATCGCTCAACCGGAAATTGTTATGAGCATAGCAGAGAGCAAGATTATGGATTTCAAAACTGCCTATATAGGCGTTATGAAGGCTATGACTGTAGATACTGCGGTTGTAACTAGTAGTGAAGAACTAAACGATTTGTTTACTTCTGGAGGAATGAATGGGATGTTGGGTACTATTTGGCTTATTGTCTGTGCGATGGTTTTTGGTGGTATCATGGATGCCATTGGGGCTCTATCCAGGATTAGTAAAGCATTATTGAGCTTATTCGATTCTATTTTCGGACTTTTTGCCAGTACAGTTGCTAGTTGCCTCGCATTAAATGTTACCGCATCTGATCAATACCTAGCCATAGTTGTTCCCGGAAAAATGTATGCCAAAGCTTTTAAAGAAAAAGGACTAGCTCCTGAGAACTTAAGTCGTACTCTTGAAGATTCTGGAACAGTTACTTCTGTGTTAGTCCCCTGGAATACCTGTGGGGCATACCAAAGTGGAGTTCTCGGTGTTCCGGTAGCAGATTACTTCTTTTTTGCTATTTTTAATTACATCAGTCCATTTATGACATTACTATTTGCTGCTTTTAATATTAAAATCAAGCAATTGGTTAACAAAAAATAAATTTAACTTCCTTAAATACGATAAAACAGAAGTGCCTATAAAGAGAATTATAGGCACTTTTTTATCTGTTGTATGATCAAATGATTGGCGTTGGTTTTTTATCCTGATCAATCGCTACAAACTTAAACAGACCAGTTACTGCTTTTTCCCGTTCATCACTATACATATCTTCTTTGAAAATATCTACCTGAACCGAACAACTTGTTCGCCCTACAACTACTACCTTAGCGACTAACTCTACTATAGAACCCGCAGGAATTGGTTTTTTGAAATCAATCTTATCTGTAGAAATTGTCACTACCTTCTTTCTGCTAAACCGGGTAGCACAAATAAAAGATACTTCATCCATCAATTGTAGTGCCGTTCCTCCAAACAAGGTTTCATAATGATTTGTTGTATTAGGAAATACTGCTTTAAAGATTCTTGTTTCTGATTTTTCTATTCGTTCTTCCATTACTTAAATACCTCTACTAAGTTAACATACTGTAAAAAAATTCAAAGGTAGCCCTATTCCTAGTATCTTTGTGATAGATTCTAAAAAACTTCTAATGAATATTATTGATAGTCTTAAATGGCGATATGCGACTAAAAAATTCGACAATACCAAAACACTTCCACAAGAAAAAATAGATATCCTTGTAGAGTCTTTTAATCTAACTGCTACTTCTTATGGGTTACAACCTCTAAAGCTATTGGTTATTAACAACAAAGAATTACAAGAGGAACTAAAGCAACATTCCTGGAATCAATCACAAGTTAGTGATGCTTCTCACTTATTTGTTATTTGTATTGAAACAAATATTGGAGAACAATATATTAACAAGTACTTTGATACGGTAAAAAACATTCGGAATACTCCTGATGAGATCCTTGATCCGTTCAAAAATCAATTGATAACTTCTTTTGGAGAAAAGTCTGAAGAGGATATCATTACCTGGGCATCCAAACAAGCTTATATAGCACTGGGGAATTTACTAAATGTATGTGCGCTCGAAAAAATTGATTCTTGTCCAATGGAAGGGTTTATTCCTGCTAAGTACGATGAAGTATTAAAATTAAAAGAACGAGGTCTTCGTTCCGTATTAGCATTACCAGTAGGATACAGAGCTGATGATGATATGTTTTCTGACATGAAAAAAGTGCGTAAACCACTGGATGAAATTGTAATTAATCTGTAAAACTATTAATTGGCAAGGTGTTTGCGAATAATTTAAATAAAATGTTATTTTTGTTTATATCCCCTAAGTCGTAAACTATGAAAAAGTTGTGTTTTTTATTACTAATAACGTCCACCACACTCCTTACTGCTCAGCATAGAGAATTAAAATGGGTAACCAATTTTGATACTGCAAAGAAACTATCAAAAAGAACACATAAACCTATTCTCATGTATTTTACTGGAAGCGATTGGTGTGCTCCCTGCAAAATGCTAAAAGAAGATTTTTTTCACTCTCCTGAGTTTAAAAAAACGGCAAAGGACTTTGTGTTACTAGAGGTAGATTATCCCAGAAGAGAAGACATTATTACAGAAGAACAGCGCCAGTTAAATTCGCAATTAATCAAAAAGTATAATAAAGAAAAAACGTTTCCTAAAATTATAGTTTTTAACTCCAGAGAAAAAATTATCGGTACTATCAGTGCTTACAGCCAATTGAGAGACCCTTCCGGTTATTTTTCATTTATTCATGATATGTTAAAAAAATAGTAGTTTTAGAAACATACAACTAAATAATAAAAACTCTTTTCAATATTTTTGTTGAAAAGAGTTTTTTTCTTTTTAGGAAGAACTGCTTTATAATAAACACAAAAAGAATATTCTTAAAAAAATAGAGTTTACAAATTAAAACAACAATACATGCCAGGATTTGAGTTATTTGGTAACGAAGAAAGAAAAGAGGTTCAAGACGTCTTAGACAACGGAGTATTAATGCGTTATGGATTTGATCCTATGAGAAATGGGCATCATAAAGCATTAGAGCTAGAACAGGATCTAGCTGCTAAAATGAAAGTAAAACACGCTCAGGTAGTTTCCAGTGGAACTGCCGCTCTAACAGTAGCACTTGCTTCTGCAGGTATTGGATATGGAGATGAAGTGATCATGCCTACCTTTACTTTTGTAGCTAGTTTTGAAGCTATTTTAGCTACCGGAGCAATTCCTGTTTTATGTGATATTGACGATACACTTACGTTAAACCCTGCCGCAGTAGAAGCTGCTATTACTTCAAAAACAAAAGCAGTAATGCCTGTACATATGTGTGGTTCTATGGCTGATTTAGCTTCCTTAAAACACATCTGTGACAAACACCAATTACTATTGCTGGAAGATGCTTGTCAGGCTATTGGAGGTTTCTATGCAGGAAAGCCTTTGGGAAGCTATGGAGATCTGGGTTGTTTCTCTTTTGATTTTGTCAAAACCATTACCTGCGGGGAAGGAGGAGCTGTCATCACTAATAATGACACCTATGCTGATCATGCGCATAAATATCACGATCACGGACACGATCATATTGGTAATGACCGAGGAGCAGAATCCCATCCTTTTTTAGGATACAACTACCGTATTTCAGAACTTAATGCCGCTGTTGGAATTGCACAGTTGAGAAAGCTTGATCATACAATCTCTCTACAGCAGAAGAATTATTCGATCCTCCGCTCTGCCCTGGCAACAATCCCGGAAGTATCATTCAGAAGCGTTCCTGATACCGGTGTGGAAAGCTATGCATTTTTAAGCTTCTTCTTACCAGATGAGAACATCGCCAGAAAGGCTCATAAAACACTTGGTGAACACGGTGTAGATGCTTGTTTTTATTGGTATGACAACAATTGGCATTATTACAAAAAATGGGAACATTTGTTAACTCCCTCTTCTCTTATAAAATATGCTGATGATATTGTCTCTGGACTGCAAAGAAATAACAAAGCATTCCCAGCAAGTGATGCCTGGATGGGAAGAACCATATCTTGCCTTATAAAAGTAGGGTGGTCAGAAAATGAAGTAAAAGAAAGGGCTTCTAAAATGGTAGAAGCCCTTGCAAGTATCTTATAATAATACTATAATCATATAAATATGTAGGGTATTATATTAATATCCTACATATTCTGTTATTTCTAATCCATACCCTATCATTCCTACGCGTTTTTGCTGTTCACTGTTAGAAACCAATCGTAGTTTATGAATATTGAGATCGTGTAAGATCTGAGCCCCAATTCCAAAATCTTTACTATCCATCGTCATTTTTGGTGCTTTGACAACTTCTTTCCCTGTCTGCAATTCTTTTAATCCTGCCAAACGTTTTAACAGGTTAAAGGATTGACTCTCCTGATTGATAAAAATGATTGCTCCTTTTCCTTCGTCATTAATTCTCTTGAACATTGCTGCCAGACGATCATCAGCATTATGGGTTAGCGTCCCCAAAATATCATTATTAAACAAGGTAGAATTAATTCTGGTCAGGATCGGTTCATCTTCTTTCCAGCTTCCTTTAGTCAGTGCAATATGTACCTGACTGTTGGTTGTTTGCTGATAAGCTCTTAACCTAAAGGCTCCAAATCGCGTCTGAATATCAAAGTCTTCTTTTTTCTCGATCAATGAATCATGTTGCATTCTATAGGCTACCAGGTCTTCTATAGAAATTAGTTTCAGGTCAAACTTTTTGGCCACTTCCACCAATTGAGGTAATCGCGCCATTGTACCATCTTCATTTAATATTTCTACTAAAATCCCTGCTGGATTTAGCCCTGCTAAACGTGCTAAATCAACTGCGGCTTCAGTATGCCCCGTTCTTCTCAATACGCCTCCATTTTTAGCTCTCAACGGAAAAATATGCCCTGGTCTACCTAGGTCACTAGGTTTTGTGCTTTCATCAACTAGAGATTTGATTGTCTTAGCTCTATCATGAACGGAAATTCCGGTAGTACATCCATGACCTTTTAGATCGACAGAAACTGTAAACTGTGTTTCATGAAGTACTGTATTATGCTGAACCATCATCTGCAAATCTAACTCATCACATCGATCATCTGTAAGCGGAGCACATATCAATCCTCTTCCATGAGTCGCCATGAAATTGATCATTTCCGGAGTTACTTTTTCTGCAGCTGCTATAAAATCACCTTCATTTTCTCTATCTTCATCATCTACCACTATAATAACCTTTCCTTTGCGAATATCATCTATTGCTTCTTGTATAGTATTCAGTTTGATATCCGCTTTAGTTTCGGTAATTTTTGACATGTTTTAAATCTTAATTTATTTAATCGCAAAGATATTCAAAAAGAATCCTATTTCTTCTTTTTAGAGAATCGTTTTACGAAGAAATTTCTTATTGGAACGGTTATAAAGTCAAAATTAAAAAAGCCTCTATCTCTCGTTGCTCTGTAGGTAAGGAAAATACTAAGAGGAAAGACAACAAAGGTAGCCAGCCAGGATCCTAAAAATGGAGGAATTCCGTCTTCTTCTGCCCCATTTTTAGCAAAAATCCCTATAAAGTGATACACTAAAAACAATACAACTCCTACTACTATCGGGAGCCCTAATCCTCCTTTTCTTATAATTGCTCCTAACGGGGCCCCTACAAAAAACAATAAGACACAAGCAATCCCCAATGCATATTTATCGTGCAATGACATTTCGTACTTATTTAAGGCTCTCTTTTTGAACGTAAGACTCTTCTTGGATGACGTAATTTTTCTAAGGACCACATCAACACTGGATATTGCATTATTACTTATTTCTACTTTCTGTCGTGCTGTAAAATATTTTTCGAGGTTCAGGGTATCATTTGATGCCTGAAGTGTATCGATCTTAATATTTTTGTTTAGCCCTTCTGCCCCTATTATCACATCTACTTCAGTGTGTAGTGACTTTCTTTTCAGGTTATAAGTAGATGATATTGTATCAATCTCTTCTTTTAACTCTGCAACATTGAGCATATTATGCCCTTTACTATATTGCTGAGCATCCATATCAACATTTCCTAATTCTGACAAATCGATATTTAATACATACTGCTTGAAGTGTGTCTTTACAAACGGGAGTTTCTTTTTTGAGTTTGGCTTATTCTCCTGTATATCTTCATAATAGTTACCATCCTTAAGTACCAAAGTAATCAAATCCGAATCTTTGCTCCCCTGCAACTCTCCCTCTACCGCTTTTATCACGGTATAATTACCCGGTCTGACGGATTTTTTATGAATGATCACATCTGTCAGAAACTGGTCATTATCTCCATGTTTATCAGAAACCCGTATATTAATATCCCCCAAATCATTAAATTGATTCGGGGTAATAACCATTGCTGGTTTTACTTTTACAATATTTTTTCTCAGATTGATAAACCTCTTTTCTGATTCTGGTATAATCGTATTGGAAAACCAAAAAGCTCCTAAACCAACAAGGATCATAAACCCTGTAAGCATTCTCATAGCCCGCTGCAATGAAATTCCCGAAGACTTCATAGCAGCAAATTCATAGTTCTCTGAAAAATTCCCAAAAACCATAATAGAAGTCAAAAGAATGGTTAATGGTAATACCATAGGAATTAACCTAGGAGTCGCGAAAGTCAGGAACTTCATAATTACTGAAAAGTCTAAATCTTTTCCCGCCAACTCTGATATGAATAACCAGATGGTTTGCAACAAAAGAATAAACATTATAATTATAAAAAGCGGAAAAAACGTCTTTAAAAAAGACGTTAAAATATATCTATCAATTATTTTCAATGATGTAACTAGTCTAAATGGTTGATATAGTAATTTTCATACTTTGTTTTGTCAAAAGTAAATAATGTTTTTGATAAGGGCTGATTGGTTTTAAAACTATTTACTGTAAAAGTTACATTTGTCCCATTATTTTGTACCTGAATCAATTTGTAAATATTTTTTGTTTGCTTATCAACTCCTAATAAAATCTCTTTTAAATCACTTTTAGAATCAATCGGCACCAACTTTACAAACTGAATTTTTCTTCCGTTAACATTCTGTACAATATCCATTTTATAGGTAAACCCTTCTTCATAAAAAGTCAACATCTTTGATGGAGTAATACTATTGTCATCGTCTTCACTATATGATGAGATATTAATTTCTTCATCTTCCGGGCTAATTACATGTAACTTCTTCCCATCAAATAATTGTTTAACCCCCATAAGGTTTAAAATATACTTCTCTCCTTCTAGCGTAACATCTCCTCTAGTTTCCTGTGATACATTTTCTTTTGGGTTATTAATTGCATACTTGAATCCTATAACAATATTATTATAACTTTTTACTTTTGCAGAGACTTCGTTTAAAAAGTCTTTGGCACTTTGTGCTTGCATGGTTGTAAATCCAGTTGTAATAAATAGTACTAATAATAGCTTTTTCATTTTATGCTTATGGTATTGTATATTAATTATATTCTTTTTTTACGATCAACCTTCTTCATCCAGAAGTTTCTGAAGGGCTGTCAAATCCGGAACTAAAACTTGTCTTGCTTTACTTCCTTCAAATGGTCCTACAATTCCTGCTGCTTCTAATTGATCTATTAATCTTCCTGCCCGGTTATATCCTAATTTCAACTTTCTCTGTAATAAAGAGGCTGAACCTTGCTGTGCAGTAACGATAACTTCTGCTGCTTCGGCAAACAATTTATCCCGGTCACTTACACTTATATCAATACTCGTGCCACTTTCTTCACCTACATATTCAGGTAGCAAATGTGCATCTGGATATGCTTTTTGGCCTCCGATATATTCAGTAATACGTTCTACTTCTGGGGTATCCACAAAAGCACATTGAATCCTAACCAAGTCATTTCCTTGGGTATACAACATATCCCCTCTACCTATCAGTTGGTCTGCTCCTCCTGAGTCTAAAATAGTTCTCGAGTCAATCTTGGAGGTTACTCTAAATGCTATTCTGGCAGGGAAGTTTGCTTTGATCATCCCCGTAATCACGTTTACAGAAGGTCGTTGAGTAGCAATAATTAAGTGAATTCCTATTGCCCTGGCTAATTGTGCTAATCTGGCAATGGGAGTTTCTACTTCTTTTCCTGCTGTCATGATTAAGTCTGCAAACTCATCAATAACCAATACTATATATGGTAAAAACTTATGCCCGTTTTCTGGATTTAGTTTTCTGGCTATAAATTTTGCATTGTATTCTTTAATATTTCGAACCATTGCTGATTTTAGCAAATCATACCTGGCATCCATCTCAATACACAATGAATTCAGCGTATTTATAACCTTCGTATTATCGGTTATAATTGCTTCTTCCGTATCTGGTAATTTTGCTAAAAAGTGTCTTTCTATTTTATTGAACAACGTAAGTTCTACTTTCTTTGGGTCCACTAATACAAACTTGACTTCTGCCGGATGTTTTTTATACAACAACGATGTCAAGATAGCATTAAGACCAACGGATTTACCTTGCCCGGTAGCTCCTGCCATAAGTAAATGAGGCATTTTTGCCAGATCCACAACAAAGGTTTCATTCGAAATTGTTTTACCTAATGATAGTGGCAGCTCCATCTCGGCATTCTGGAATTTAGAAGAAGAAATTGCAGAGCGCATAGATACAATGGTCGATTTCTTATTAGGAACTTCAATTCCAATAGTTCCTTTTCCCGGAATCGGGGCAATAATACGAATCCCCAGTGCTGCCAGAGACAATGCTATATCATCCTCCAGGTTTTTAATCTTAGAAATTCTAATTCCTGCTTCTGGTACAATTTCGTATAAAGTTACCGTAGGACCAACTGTAGCTTTGATCTGAGCAATTTCGATTTTGTAGTTCTTTAATGTCTCTACAATTCTGTTTTTATTTTCTTCTAACTCTCCCTGATCTATCGTAATTCCTCCTAGTTGGCTTGTATAGTCTTTGAGCAAATCAATAGTAGGAAACCTATAATTACCTAATTCTAATTTTGGATCAAACTCTCCAAAATCCTGAACCAGTTTTTCGCTCAGACTTTCTACAACCTCTTCTTCTTCTACAACAGTTTCCACTTCCATTGCAATGTCCTCAGGATCTGTTTCTGATTTTATGACAATTTTATCAGTTTCATTTTTTGGTTCTTTTTGCTCAACAGCAGTATCTACAGCCATAGAAATAGTGGTGTCTGCTACAGGAACATAACTTGCCTCTACTTCCAATTCTGTGTTTTTGGTAGCTGTTATATCGTTTTTTTCTGTAATCTCGGGAGTTTCTTCTACGACCGGTTGAATTTCTTCCGCTACAGCTGTATTTTCAGTCTTTTTGCGAGGTTGTTTCTTTTCTAAATTCTTTAGTGAAACAGCAATTTTCTCTGGAGTATATTGCAATCTTACTACGATATAGACTATGGCAAGAAAAGCGAGTACCAATACCGTACCTATAAAACCGATATAGTCTCTCAAAAAATCATTAATTTCGTATCCGATTACCCCTGCTAATAGCCCGTTTTCTTTTTCTATAAAACCGAATACAACAGCAATCCACAGCATCACCAATATCCCCCAGAACCAAAATCCCGCCAATTTTTTTCTATTCAAATCAAAAAAGAGATAAACTCCGGACAGCGATATTAAGACTGGTAAGATTAATGCAGATATTCCAAAACCTTTGAAAATAAAAAAGTGACTAACTGATGCCCCGAATTTACTGAGCCAGTTTTTTACTTCTGCTTCTCTGTTCCCGAATTGAGATATTTCACTTTGGTCTATTTTCCAATTATAGAAGAAAGATATAAAAGCAAAAAACAAACCTATTCCTAAAAAAAACAGAAAACTTCCCAAAACAACTTTTTGCTGTCTTGAGAAGGTTAACTTTTCTTTTAGTGTGGTCTTAGACCCTTTTGTGCTTTTTCTTTTAGTGGTTGTCTTTTTTTTAGCCATTTATTGATGTCTTATCGCAAAAATACGAATATCTATAAAGGAACGTAAAAAAGCTAAAAAAATTTCTATAACAAATACGGGAGGTAAATAATACCACCAATAATAACCGCTGTAACTGCTGCAATAAACACTGCTCCTGCAGCTACATCTTTAATAAATCCTATTTTATCATGGTAATCAGGATGGACAAAATCTGCAATAGCTTCTGCTGCAGTATTAAGCCCTTCAACACTCATTATTAGACCAATGGCAAAAGTTTGTAATATCCATTCGGTAGCGGTAATTTCAAAATAAAATCCCGCTATTGTCATTACAACACCTATACCTGCCTGAACCTGAATACTAGGTTCTGTTTTTAATAACAGTAAGGCTCCTTTTACAGCATATTTGGTTCCCCGTAAACGTCCTTGAATAAATTTGGTAATATTACCCATATAATTTTATGACAGTACTTCTAAAGCGGCCGCGTAATTTGGTTCTTCTGTGATTTCAGCCACTTGCTCTGTATACATAACCGTACCTTCTTCATTTAGCACGACTACAGCTCTGGAATGTAACCCTTGTAAAGGACCATCTACGATCTCTACCCCGTAATCTTTTCCAAATTTCCCATCTTTAAAATCAGAATGGTTTACGACATTCTCTAATCCTTCTGCTCCACAAAACCTAGCTTGTGCAAAAGGCAGATCTCTGGATACACAAAGAACTTTGGTATTTTCTAGATTATTTGCTTCTTTATTAAATGCTCTTACAGATGCTGCACAGGTTCCTGTATCAACAGAAGGGAAGATATTAAGTACAACTCTCGACCCTTTATAGTCAGAAAGTTTTGTCACTGATAAATCAGCATTTATCAGTTCGAAATCCGGTGCTTGTGTGTTTCTTTCTGGTAGTACTCCAGAAGTGTGAATCGTGTCTCCTTTTAGTGTAATTGAAGCCATGTTGTTATTGTTTTAATTTTTAGATATAAAATTAATAAGATTATGCATTTTATCTACATAAAATCTTATAAAAAGCAGAACGATTTTATTTTGTAATTCGTATAAAACAATAATGTATCATATATAAAGATATAGTATGATACATTTCATGTTCCTATCCAGTAGGTATTTTATACTTAGGTATCTATAGATCCTAAGACACGTTTCATAAAAGTATTTAACGCTTCTTTTTTAGGAGTTCCTTCTTTGATCATTTTATCCACTTCCAGGGCTCCGTACATATTAGATATTAACTCTCCTATAACATCTAATTCTTCATCCTTTAAGGAAGGGACTTCTGTTAATGCCTCCAGTGTTTCTATCGTTTCTACTAAAAAATCTTCGTCATTTTCCTCAATAAAATTAGTGAGGTGCTTAATTACTGGTAACTTCATTTACTAATTCTTTTAGAACATCATATTTATTTGTCTGTACTTGATTTACAAAATCTCCTCCTTTAAACACGGCAAAAGTTGGTAGGTTATTTACTGTAGCCATTTTTCTGGACTCTGGAAATTTTTCTGCATCGACAATTACAAATGCTGCTCCTTCTACTTCTGTCGATAATTTTTTGAACTTTGGCTTCATAATTCTACAATTACCACACCATGTCGCAGAGTACTGTACTACAACTGTATCATTGGCACCTACTACGTCTGCTAAATTATCTTCCTTTAATTCTTCTATCATAATTCTTTTTTTTTGTTATTTTTTTGACTTTCCGGGACTCTTGAGAACCCCGGAAAGTTTTTTTTATTAGTGAGAAGCTAAGTAAGAAGCTACACCGTCTCTATTTGCAGACATTGCATCTTTTCCTTCTTCCCAGTTTGCAGGACATACTTCTCCGTTTTTCTGTACGTGAGCGTATGCATCTATCAAACGTAAAAATTCTGCTACATTTCTTCCTACCGGCATGTGATTTACTCCTTCGTGGAATACAGTTCCTTCTTCATCAATAAGGTAAGTTGCTCTATAAGTAACATTATCTCCTTCTACCAATACTGCTCCTGTTTCTTCATTATATGTCTCATTAGTGATGTCTAATATCCCTAATGTACTAGCCAGGTTTCTATTAGAATCTGCTAAAATTGGATATGTTACACCTTCGATACCTCCATTATCTTTAGAAGTATTCAACCAAGCAAAGTGTACTTCTGGAGTATCACAAGACGCTCCTATTACTACTGTGTTTCTTTTTTCGAATTCTCCTAGCGCCTCTTGAAAAGCATGTAGTTCTGTTGGACATACAAAAGTGAAATCCTTTGGATACCAGAAAAGCAATACTTTTTTGTTATTCTTTCTTGCTTCTTCTAAAACATTAATCTTAAAAGTATCGCCCATATCGTTCATTGCATCTACTTCAAGATTTGGAAATTTTTTGCCTACAATTGCCATTTTCTGTTTTTTTTTAATGTTTGTATTAATATTTTTTTCGATCACAAATATACAGCTGAATTATGGCTTCAAACAACGAAACAATTTTTATTTTTTATGTACTGATAGTTTTTCCTAATAAACAACTTTATTAACCCCAAAAACCTACGCAAAAACCTCTTTTCTTACAAAAACATAGATAAATTGCACATTAATTACGACGATTTACACTTTGTTACATCAATTTTTGTATTTTCGCTTAACTAGTTTACTTGAAAACCGCATAAGTTGAAAAACTTTTTTACGTACATCATTACTATTTTTCTTGTTTGTCATCTACAAAACTCTAGAGCTCAAAACTCATTGAGTGCTGATAGCATTCATTTGTATATCAAAAAAGCTGAAAAATTACAGGATCAATACAAATACGATGAATCGCTGGAAATTGCCAAAATTGCATTACAAAATGCGGCTTTTAATGACGATTCTAAAAGTAAGGGACTCATTCATACGATTATTGCCAAAAACTATGAAATCAATGAAGATGACCACGAGGCTAAATCCAATTACCTAAAAGCACTTACTTACTCTCAAATTTCAAAAAACAAACCTTTAGAAACAGATCTGTACAACAATCTGGCTCGTTTATACTCAAAGGATAAAAACACCTATCAGAAAGGAATTCATTATTACAATCAATCCTATAAATTTGCTGTACGACTTAATGATACGTCTAGGATGATCCGTCCTTTACTGAATCTCAGTAGCTTATACATTAATCGCAAAGCATATAACAAGGCATATAATTATCTATCTCCTGCCAAAAAGCTTATCGGAAATCACACCTCCAGTCTGGATCAGGTACGATTACATGTGTTATTAGGAAAATATTATATCAGTACAGAACGCTACGAAAAAGCAGAAAAATACTTAAAGGAAGCCATCTTTCATTCCAAAAGAGAAGCTAGTATCAATGATAAGAGTAAAAACAATGAACTTACTTCTAATTTCTATCAACAGCTAGCGACTGCTTACAAAGCAAAATCAATGCTGTATTATATTCAGCGAGATTTCAAATCTGCATATGACTACCAACAGGAATATGTAGACAACCTCTTAAAGGCAATTAACCTAAAAAATATTATAGAACTACAAAAAGCAAATGTAAAATATCAGGTAGGACAATATAAAGAACAAATCAAACAAGCAGATGAGGACAAAGCAGAACGTGCTTCTCAGGTTATAAAATGGCGAATCATTATTGCACTGGGAACTATCCTTATTCTCATATCAATGGCTTTTTTATTAAGCGCCTACAAAAATAACACACAAAAAAGAAAGCTAAATAACGACCTTCTTGAGAAAAACAAAGAACTACTAATTGCAAAAGAAGCTGCCGAGCAAGTCTCTACCTTAAAATCACAATTCATCTCTACCGTAAGCCATGAATTGAGAACTCCCCTCTATGGAGTTATCGGATTAACTTCGCTATTAATGGAAAACCCGGAAGAGAAAAAAAGAAATGAATACTTAGAGTCTTTAAAATTCTCTGGAGATTATTTATTGGCATTAATTAACGATGTACTACAACTGAGTAAAATAGAAACTAATGAAGTTAAGCTGGAGAAAGTTTCATTTGATTTACGATCGCTTATAGAAGGAATCGTAAATTCTTTGCACACCAAACAAAAAAGCAACAACAATACTGCATTAATCGATATTGATCCTAAAATCAACAGTACATTATTAGGAGACTCTGTAAGACTATCTCAAATTTTAATCAACCTTATCGGGAATGCATTAAAGTTCACAAAAGATGGAAATATCTGGGTCAAAGTACAATGCCTGGAATATAAAAATAATGTCTATAAACTTCGTTTTACAGTAAAAGACAATGGTATTGGTATTCCAAAAAGCAAACAAAAAACTATCTTTGATAATTTTGCCCAGGTCAAAAACCAAAATCTGGAATACGAAGGAACGGGGCTGGGACTTGCTATTGTCAAAAAATTAATCCAATTACACGATAGTGAAATTCATATTATCAGTGAAGAGGGTGTCGGATCTGAATTTTATTTTGATTTAACTTACGAAAAGGCAATTAAAGCTCATGAAATAGCACTAAAAACCGGAGAAGCTATTAGTATTGGCACTTCTAATTTTTATGTTCTTATTGTCGATGATAACAAAATCAATCAAATTGTCACTCAGAACATCCTGAAAAAGAAGGGGTATACCTGTGATGTAGCCAGCAATGGAATGGATGCCATAGAAAAATTAAGAAGTGAAAAATTCGATCTTGTCTTAATGGACATCAATATGCCGGAAATGAACGGATTAGACGCTACAAAAATAATTCGGGAATTTAACCCTAATATTCCTGTAATTGCCCTCACAGCAGTTGAAGAAGGGGAAGTGAGAAATCAGGCATTATCTGTCGGAATGAATGATGTCATCATAAAACCATATGACACCCAACAATTTTTCCAGACAATCATGAAAAACATAAGTAAGATGAAGCTTATGTAAGCGTATCATTTTCGATTTCTTTTATGAAATTCGTCTTTATACCTTTTTAGTAGTAATTTAGAGCATATTTTTAGCTCGTATTATATGGACTCAACTAAGAAAGGATTTAACACAGTCTGCACCCATTGGGGACAACTTGAAGACTCCCAGTTCAATGGTGCCATCTCTCCTATTTACCTATCTACTTCATATGCTTTTGAAGAAGTAGAAACAAAGAGGTATCCAAGATATTTTAACACTCCTAATCAAGAAGCATTAAGTAAAAAAATTGCCCGATTAGAGAATGGAGAAAGCGCATTGATTTTCGGGAGTGGAATGGCAGCAATAAGCACTACTCTTCTCGCCTTTTTACAAAAAGGAGATCACATTATTTTACAACAAACACTATATGGAGGAACTGCTAATCTCGTAAAAAAGGAGTTTCATAGATATGGAATCGAATATACATTCGTCAATGTGGATCATATTGATCTCCTCGAAAAAGAAATACGCCCCAATACCAAGGTTATATATATAGAAACACCTTCTAACCCTTTGTTAACCATTACAGATATTACTGCTGTCACATCGATTGCAAAAAAACATCGTATCACCACAATGATTGACAATACATTTGCCTCTCCTGTCAATCAAACCCCGATCGATCTTGGAGTTGACATTGTCATTCACTCTGCAACAAAATATCTGGGAGGTCATAGTGATATTCTGGCAGGGGCTGTTGTATCTACAAAAGAAAACATCAACACGATCTTCCAATTAGGAATCAATCTTGGTGGTAGTTTAAGTGATTTTACCGTCTGGATGTTAGAACGAAGTATAAAAACACTTGGCCTTCGAGTAAAACAACAGAATAAAAATGCAAAACAAGTCGCAAAATGGCTTCATAAAAATGAAGATGTCAAAACCATCTATTACCCTGGACTAAAAACACACCCAAATCATCATATTGCTAAAAAACAAATGAAGGGATATGGCGGTATGGTATCCTTTGAGCTACAGAACTACATTTGTCCTGCTCTTTTTCAGAAAAACCTGCAATTAATAAAAAGCTCCATGAGTCTTGCCGGAGTAGAAAGTACCATTTTATCACCAGCAGTAACCTCACATGCTTTATTATCACCAGAAGAAAGACTACAACAAGGAATTACAGACAATTTATTACGACTAAGTATTGGAATCGAAAATAAAAAAGATATAATCGCAGATATACAACAAGCCATTAACGAAACTAAAAAAGAACTAGTAAAGACTAAAAAAATAAGTGAATGAAATTAGATATTCTCGCTATAGGAGCGCATCCTGACGATGTGGAATTAAGTTGTGCCGGAACTATTGCCAAAGAAATTAGTAATGGAAAAAAAGTAGGAATTTTAGACCTTACCAGAGGAGAATTAGGAACCAGAGGAACCCCAGAAATACGAGATCAGGAAGCCAGAAATGCAGCTGATATACTAGGAGTCTCTGTTCGTGAAAATCTTGGTTTTAGAGATGGTTTTTTCATCAATGACGAATTTCATCAGTTAGAAATTATTAAAATCATTAGAAAATACCAGCCGGAAATTGTTTTATGTAATGCGGTAACAGACCGGCATATTGATCATGGTAAAGGAAGTAAACTTACCAGTGATGCTTGCTTTTTATCTGGATTGAGAAGAATCGAGACTCAGATAAATGGTAATGCTCAGCAAGCATGGAGACCAAAACATGTGTATCACTATATCCAGTGGAAGAACATAGAACCTGACTTTGTTGTTGATGTCAGTGATCATATGGATACTAAAATAAAAAGTGTAATGGCATACGCCTCTCAGTTTTATGATCCGTCAAGTAAAGAGCCGTCCACACCTATTTCGAATAAGAATTTTAAAGACAGTATTTCGTACCGGGCAGCCGATCTTGGTCGTATTATTGGCGTATCATATGCAGAAGGCTTCACTGTAGAACGCTATGTAGCAGTGGATTCTATTTTTAACCTAATTTAATTCATTTTTTCCTTTGCTAATACGATAAAAGGCATTATATTTGCCCCCGAATTAAAACGGTGGTTGTAGCTCAGTTGGTTAGAGCGCCTGATTGTGGTTCAGGAGGTCGTCGGTTCGAGACCGATCTTCCACCCGTATTAAAAGCCCTGCAATAGCAGGGCTTTATTTTTTTAAGTATTTTCCTACCGCTGTTTTTGATATGGTTCCAATAAAACAAACCATAAATTATCATGTATCATTTACAACAGACCTCTAACACAAAAGCATCAACATAAGCTACATTTTATTCCTGAAATGCCGGGAGGAAATTATCAACCCGAAGGATACACATCCTTTTTAATCCCTTGAAATACATTTCAACAAACTTATTCGTCACTTCACTTGCCATTTATGCCGTTTTAATTACTTATTCCCAATACACCCACAACAAAATAGTAAGTTCGGTGAAAGATTACGAAATGAATAACCTGGATCAACAAATTAGACAAATAACTCCTTACGGAGAAGATATTTTCCTTACTTTATTAGAAAATTACGGCTACAAGCCTAATCAATCAGAAAAATACGAGTACAAAGACATCATTATAACGAATCTATTAATAAAAGCGTTTAAACAATACTCTTTTCAATTCCCTAATCAATTATCCGACGAAGAGAAAGTGGCTATATTTAAAGATCGTTTCTTAAAATGGCAAAAAAAAAAAAAAACATATCAGCATTTAGAAACGGGCGCTCGCTCAAAACATCATAAAATAATCAATCATATAAGAATATAATTACATTAATCATTTCTAACGAAAAACATTTTTAGAAAAAAAGCGACATGAAATTCATATCGCTTTTTTTATTATCGTTATCAAATATTTCTTACTCTGTTACCCCATCAACAACCAACCGCTCTGCTCTATTAGCAACTTCCCAAGTTGTATAAAAAATCAACTTAGTCCTTTTAGCTAATAAGTCATAATCGATTTTTTCCGGGGTATCTGTAGGCTTGTGATAATCTTCATGCACTCCATTAAAATAAAAAATAATAGGAATATTATGCTTTGCAAAATTATAATGATCACTTCTGTAGTAAAAACGATTTGGATCATCCTTATCATTATATGTATAATCCAAATCTAATTGGGTATACTTTTCATTCATTGCTTCACTCACTTTATGGAGATCCGTACTCAAACGGTCACTTCCAATCAAATAAATATAATTACTTTTTCCTTCTTCCCTATGATTAGGATCAATTCTCCCGATCATATCTATATTCAGATTAGTTACTGTATTAGCTAAAGGAAAAACAGGGTTTTCTGTATAAAATTTGGAACCGTATAATCCTTTTTCTTCTCCTGTAACATGTAAAAATAGAATAGAACGCTTAGGACCAAACCCATCTTTTTTTGCTTTCTCAAATGCTTCTGCTATCTCTAGTATACTAACAGTACCAGAACCATCATCATCTGCTCCATTATATATATTACCATCTTTGTCCACACCTACATGATCATAGTGAGCAGACAGCACTATAATTTCTTCAGGTTTTTCTGTGCCTTCTATGAACGCCAGTACATTTTCTGATGATTTTATTCCTCCCCTAAAATAGCTGTCTGGTATTTCCTGATAATAGTCATCCCCTCCCATAGGAGATACTATTCCCATCCTCTTGTATTGTTTTTTCAGATATTCTGCTGCTTTTTTCTGCCCTGGCTCTCCCGTATCTCTTCCTTCATAACTATCTCCTGCAAACGTATATAAATACTCCTTCAGTTCTTTGGAAGAAATCGTTGCTGCATAAGTTGAGGCATTTCCTTTATCGGTACTTGTAGTATTTTTTGTTTTTTTAGTGCACGCACAAGAATAGATAAGGGAAACCCCTAATACTATTAAAACTTTTTTCATGTATTAAGTGTAAATTAAATATGACGCAATATACTCATTTAGACCTATATGAATACGTGAATATTTTCACAAAAGAAAAAAAGGTGATTTTTTTTCAAAAAAAGTTTTTTCTAACTGAAAAAAGGTCTTATATTTGCACCCGCAACGGAGAAATGGCAGAGTGGTCGAATGCGGCAGTCTTGAAAACTGTTGAGGGTCACACCTCCGGGGGTTCGAATCCCTCTTTCTCCGCAAGGTCAACAAAACCTCAGTTTTTACTGAGGTTTTGTTTTTTTTATCTTCTTTTTATTTTTATTCCAATTCTAAAAAAAGAACCCCAGGTACACTCTTACTCTACACAAAAATATATCTCATCTATATACCCTTTCTGAAAAATCAATTAGAAAACAAATACAATTCTTCTGTTTCATTAGGAAGTGTCAAGACTCCTATTTGTTCCAATCCTATTTTTTTTAATAGCTTCTGCGAGCCAACATTATCTTTCTTCGTAATTGCCCGGATTTTAGTCAATGCAAAACGATTTTCAGCTATTTCTTTCAATTTACTGACTGATTCATATGCATACCCCTTCCCTTCATATTCTGGCAACAAAGAAAAACCAATATCAATCCCTTCAACTCCTTCTCTATCATACAAACCACAACAACCAATTTTTGCGCCATCAGACTTCCTGATAACAGTGTAATTAGAATACCCTAATCGCTCCAACTGAGATCGCATTCTTTTTTTTATGTATACCTCTGCCTCTTCTATTGTTTTAATATTCCTATCACCGATATACTTTATTGATTTGGGAGTGTTAAATAGAGCTAACACAAACGAACAATCCTCTACCGATGTCGGTCTTACAATTAACCTTTCTGTTTCAAAAGTTACATACACTTCTTCCATAATAATTAATATTGGTTTCCAAACAATTTATCTTTTTAAAAAATCAAATCACAAAACACAGTGTTTCAACATGCTTCCCCTGTGGTTTAACCACAAAATTAACATGATTTTCAAAAATATATAGTATAGTAGATAAGAACTATCAGATTATCTGTACTTTTACGGCTTTCATAAAAAATAGTATCGCAATGTTGTTGTCAGTTAAGACAGGTACAAAAATAAAATCTCCTCCCTTATTACCTCTTCATCTATATGTATAATGAAAGGATACTGGAGTTACATTACAGCAATTATAACTATCGTAATTGTTATCAGCTTTATCTCACTGTATATAGGAACAGCCCAGAAAGCCCAAAACTATATCTTTTTCTCTAAGATAGGCATTCTTATTACTTTTATAACGTTTTCTATTTGCATTTTATATTCCGTTTTTAAGCACTATAAACAACCATACACTACTATTGTTTTCATGCTTATTTTCTCCATCATCAGTTGTACTCTTTTATTCCTTTTATGTAAAGTTCTTATAGCATTTCTTTAACAAATACTCCCTTTGCTTAATTTATACTTACAATCTTTGCGCAGTTAAGAGTTTATCGTATTTTTGACTTCCTTAGAAAAAGGCTTTTTTATAACACGTTCTTAATTTTTTAAGAAATAATTATTCATCACATAATAACTAAATAGATACTAAGTTTATTTATAAAAATCATCTTTAATGAAATACCTAAGAATCTTTTTTTTATTGCTTGTTTTTCAAACAGGGATCGCTCAGGTAAGAAACGAGTATAAAATATCTTTTGATAATGCTGCTCATCATGAAGCATTAATAGAAGCCACTTTTACCAATTTAGAAAGCGGAACCATATCGCTAAGGATGAGTAGAACATCTCCCGGACGTTATGCACTGCACGAATTTTCTAAAAATGTTTATGATGTAAAAATTACTGACAGTAAAGGAAAGAGCGTAATGGTCACTCGTCCAAATCCACATCAATGGGATGTTTCCGGACATGACGGGACAATACTCCTATCATACCGCTTATTTGCAGACAGAGCTGACGGAACATATTCTCAGGTAAACGATTCATATGCATTATTGAATATCCCTGCTACTTTTATGTATATCCCTACATTAAAAGAGAGACCGGTACAACTTACTGTTGTTGTTAAACCTGGACATAACTGGAAAATATCTACTCAACTGATCCCATTAGGAGGAAATAGTTATCTAGCCCCTAACCTTCAGTATTTTATGGATAGTCCGATCTTGACAGGAAATCATATTGTCAAAGAGTTCAAAGTCCCATCCAGAGGTACTGAATATACTATAAAACTGGCTTTACAACATCAAGGAACAGAAGAAGAAGCTGATCAGTATTTCGAGCAAATCAAGAAAATTGTAGAACAAGAAAAAGCAGTCTTTGGAGACTTCCCTAATTTTGATTATGGAGAATATACTTTTCTTGCTTGTTACATGCCTATTTCTTCGCGAGATGGAATGGAGCACAGAAACTCTACAGTACTAACCAGCACTAAGAGTCTTGCTGAGGGAGGTATGAAAGGTAATATCGGAACTGTTTCTCACGAGTTTTTTCACGCGTGGAATGTAGAACGAATCCGCCCGCAATCCTTAGAACCGTTTGACTTTGAAAAAGCGAATATGTCTGGAGAACTTTGGTTTGCAGAAGGATTTACCAGTTATTACACAAACCTTATCCTGTGTCGTGCTGGAATTCTAACTCAGGAAGAGTATATAAACAGCCTTAATAAAACTTATAATTACGTATGGAACTCTCCAGGCAGGAATTTTTTCAACCCTATAGAAATGAGTCAACAAGCTCCCTTGGTTGATGCTGCAACTTCCGTTGACCCTGTCAACAGATCCAATACCTTTATATCATATTACTCATACGGCAGCATGTTAGGGCTCGCATTAGACCTTTCTCTAAGAAGTCATAAAGAAGGATTAAACCTAGATGACTATATGAAATTATTATGGGCTAAATATGGCAAAAATGAAACTCCTTATACTACAGAAAATTTACTTTTTACACTTCGTGAATATGCAGGAGAATCTTTTGCTGATAATTTCTTTAAAAGTTACATATACAATAGTCATGCTCCTGATTTTAAGAAACTGCTTGCTACGGTTGCGATTTACTTAAAAACAGATGTCAAAACACCTTATTTTGGAGCTAGAATCACCTTTGATAAAAATGATTTTGCGACAATTGCAGATTACACTCGAATAGGTACTCCTGCTTATGATGCCAGACTTGAAAAAGGCGATATCATTTTATCGATAAATAATGCTACTTTTTCTACTCCAGAACAGTTTGATGAAGTACTAAAAAAGCACAAACCTGGAAAAAGAATTACAGTAACCTACAGAAGGCTTGGAGAAGAAAGAAAAACAATTCTGAGATTAGCCACTAATCCTACTGTTACCCTTACTCCTTATTCTAAACCAAGTGAAAAAGCATTGCTACAACGAGAGAACTGGTTAAAGGCAAAATAAAAAATACCAATAAAAAAATCCCTTTTGTGAAGTGCAAAAGGGATTTTTTTATTGATACTATTTTAATTAATTTCTTGATAATCTATACGCATCAAGATTTCGATTTGCCTGATTAAGTTCATCTCTTAAACGATCTATTTCTTCTTTATACTCTTCTAGTGTCTTATCAATATCCTCATACTGCAGTAATTTTCCTTTCATTTGCTGGATATCCACATATGTCTGCACCATATTAGTATACATTTCATATCTATAAGTAGAGTCTTCTTTTGGTAATGACTTCTGAATATCAACAATCTTAGACGTAATCAGTGAATTAATATGTGGTAGATTCTGTCCAGGAACATCCAATGAATCAATTAGTGATCTCACATTATTTATTTCATTAGAAAATTCTCCTTGAAATTTCATTTCTTTCTCTATAGCAACCGCCCGTTCTCTCAACACTTTATTTTCTTTAAGAGGTACTCTATTAAAATCAAAGAATAAAGCTGCCACTATTAATCCTGTAGTACACAGAAACAAAATGATAAATTTCAAAACACTATTTCTTCTCTCCTTGCTATTTTTGGGTTTCATTATGGTTATTTATAGTTGATATGATGATTTCTTTTTCTTAATCTAACAAAAAGCTTCGTCTGCTTCTTACATCTTCTTTTGCGACTACCTCTTCTTTTACAAAAATATTAGAGTCAGATTTTTTGCCAATATAATCAAGTTCATTAAGCTTTTTAAACAATGTGAGCATTAATTTTGTAAATCCAGATACATGGTTTAGCGCCTTATTAACATCAGAATGCTGATATTCTATTTCTATCATCTCTATCAATACATTCTCCAGCGCTCCCTGATTTAAATCACACCAATCCGACAAATAATTAAGAAGCTCTTCTTTTCCTGTACCTACATATACGTCTAGACTATTTTTAATCACACGTGCTAATGCCATTAACTTAGTAATCATAATAATCGGAGGTAATTGACGATCATACAGTCTAAATTCTGGTAACATCCCTCCTAAATACCCAAAAACATTTTGCGTCAAAGCCAATACCATTTTTGCTAATTCATTGGTTTGCTTTTTTTGGTATATTTTCTGAACAATTCCAATAGAATATTTTTCCAACGCATTAAAGAACGTATGAATCTCCGAATAGATAAATTTCAAATCCTGATGGCTTTGTATAGACACACAAGGAGGAATAAAATCTTCTGCTAATTGAGGAACACCTTCTTTAAAAACTATTTTGGCTATTGTCACATGATATTTCCCAAATTCCTGTTGATTCGTCTCTTCACTACTTAATACATGAAGACTGTACTCTGGCAAAACATAAGGATGTCTTGGAGGTTCTTCTTCCGGATCTGCATCACCAATAGGAACTCTTTTATACGGATTAACCTGCAAAACAATATAACATTCTTCATCCGCTACATTAACCGTATACTCTGTTTTAATAACACTACCCTGGCTTTCTAAAGACGCTGTTATATCATTTGTGATATCAATTACAAACCCTCCAGCAGTAATAGCTCTACATTTATTTAATTGTATTTTTACCGTATCCTGTCCATCCATAGAAAATACGATATCTACAGCATCTTCATTTGTCAGTTCCGGTAATAACCCATAATTCATTGAGTTTACATCTTTAGATGCTACTACCTGTACAAACTGAGAAAAAGCATTTTCAGTCTCGATGAAATGAGTTTTATTAATTTTCATTCCATCAATCCAATTCACTCTGTGATGTTTTGTGTGCTTCATTTTTATCTTTATTAAAACAACCCTGTTTTTGAATATCTGATGACCAGATTTTTAATACAATTATTTTCTGCCCTAACGATTTCCAATTCTTTAATTTTTATTCCTTTTCCCTTTATACGTTGACAAAATTCAATAAAGGTCGTTTTCTTCCTATTAACAACTATTGACAAGTTTAGGTTACCACATAAATATTCATTAAAGTTTTTTGCTGTTTGTTTTTCATCTGCAACTAACAGTAACTTTTCTTTTAATTTATTCAACCCTATAAAAGGAGCTTTTGTCTCCTTTGGCTTATCACTAATCGGAGCGACTCCTATTGTTGGAGCATATGGTATTGTTGATTTAGGTGAATTTCTCGGAACCCTTCTCACGGGCTTGTTATCAACCAAAGAAGGTTTTGGCAATACATTTATTTTCTTTTTAGTTCCATATCTCACATCTCCATTAACGATAAGCGTGATTGTTTTTAACCCCGGAGTCTTATAGACATATTTAGGGTTTTTATCTGTTGAATTAACATCTGCAGTCTCTCCAAATCGCCATTCCCAAGTTCGGGCATTTTTGGTTTCATCTTTAATCCTTAATTCTTTTCCTACTTCTATTGAAACTGGCACTTTGAAACGAGCTAACTTAGTCGAATCCAATACGAATGCCTTTTCTTTAATCGTCAAGGTTTGAGTTATCCCTTCACAATTTCCATTAATTCGCAATCTTACTGTATATTGTCCTGGGTGCTCATATGTATGAAACGGCGCTATTCTGGTGTCAATTTTTGTACTATCACCAAAATCCCATTCTCTTTCATTAACTATTCCTTTAGTCTTGTCCTTAAACCTAATAATCTCTCCTACTCTCAAAGAGCTCGAATCAAAACTAAAATCAACAATATCACAGGGAGTATGATTCGCTAATCTATATCCGAATACAGATGCTGAAATAATAATTACTCCTATAAAAAAAAGAATAATACTTCTGTCAATATGATAATTCGTGTTACTTGTTGTTTTCAAAATTTATATTTAAAAAATTAGATAGTTCATATTAGTTCAATACAGTAATTTTATACGGGAATACATTTAAAGATTGTTGTTCTAGTATTGACAAGATATTACTCTTTAAAGAACTCCATTCCTCATCTAATGTCATTACTTCTTTATTAGGCTGTATTATAATTTCCATACAAGGTACAAGTCCTTTGTGAATTTCTATAGATGTTTTAAACCCCTTTACAACTTTTACCTCTTCTATTCGTTCCCCGCAAAACTCATAACACAATGCCTTGACGTCTTCTTTGGTTACAATACGGTTTCTGGATAACAGTGCTCTTCTATACGCCTGTAACCTTTCTTCCATACTCAGATCATTCTTCCCCTGAAAAGTTGTTGTTAAAAATACACTTTTATTTTGCTTGAGATCACTTCCCTGATAAATATGTAATGAATTTCCTTGTTTTATCTGGTTGGCTTCTTCTCCATTTGTCACCCAATACTCAATAAGCAGCGTGTCTTTCTTTTGTTTTGGTTTCACCGAAAGATATGTAGTATCCATCAAAGAAGTATTCATATCCATAATCTTCTTTTCCAGTAGCGAAATGTTCTGGTTTAACTCGTCAATATTAGATTGGAGAAAATCATTTCCAAAAAAAGAAAACGAAGCACTCTCACTCTTTAACAATTCTATTAGGTGTGCCAGATATTCTTTTGCTTTTCTCGAATCTAGTTTTCCTACATTGTCTCTTCGGATTACATAGGTCCCTTTATGATCTTCGGAGGTATCACTTTCTCTCAGTTTATAATCTATACCCGAGGTATTAGCAATCTGTTTTACATCCAGAAATAAATCCTGAGTACTAATTGGTACAATATCTATATAATCTTTTAGCTGATATGAAATATGCTCCCATTTTCGATTCAGCGCCGGAAAAGCATTTAAAGAACAAAATGCATTTTCTAAAATATTATCATCTATTATCCTGGGAAATACAATTTTAATCCAGTTTAGTTTTTGTAGTTCTTCATGTGCTTCAAAATCGACTATCTCAGATAAGTCATCAGGAATACTCCCTTTATTACTAAGCAATACATCTGATTTAAAGGATACGAAATGTTTTTCATACAACGTTTTAATCTGTCCTTCTATATTTCTGGTCTTATTAGGTTTATACTCAAAAATAGAATTCAAATGATCTCTTGCGGAAATTTCACTATTACTGTAGCCTGCTATTGTTTTTATTTCCTGGTTATCAAAAAAGAATTCTGCATTCTTAAGATGGTGATAGAAGAGCTCTTTCTCATAAACATCTAACAATTCATTATAGAGGGAAACATCTTTAAGATTAAGCTTATTATAAGAAGTTTCTATACCGATATATAAAACCGAAAAAGGTAGTTTCTTTTTACTTTTGAAAGACAGGTCAAAATCTGATTTTTTCTTTCCTTCTAGTACATATCCTTTGTCTCCACAGATCATATGAGTAATCGAAGCATCTACCATCCTAAACTTCTGCACAGAAGAAAAATATATATTTTTCAATTCCTGCCCTGCATTTTTGACCCTAATTTTCTTTTTATAATACTGTAAATGCTCTGGTGTCAGATCCAGTACTTTTTCCACCGGTTCTGAATATACAATACCATGAGCAGGCTTAGCTCCATAGATTGTTTCGGGGGTCATCAACTGGATTAATCGTTCTGTAACCCGAACCTGAGAACTATCTATTTCATTTGATATTTTTTCTATTTCCGAAGCACAGGCTCCTATCAATAATGATACTAAAGGATCAAAAGAGCTTTCTATTTCATTAGCAGAAACTCCCCATAGAGAAGCTGCCTTCTTGATCATTCTGTTTTTAATTTCTATTTCACTTTCTGCCCCCATAAGTATTTTAAAATGATAGTGGTGCTATATAAAATTTTTCTAGACAAGAAAAAGGTTCGTTGGTTTGTTTCAGAATCCCATTTACTACAATATCTACCCGTTTTTTAATTCTGTTAACACTATCGTGACGATTCAGCTCTTCTTGTTGTATATCTACTTCTACTTTTATGTTTTTGAGTCTTTTCTCATGGCTGGTAATGCTTTCCACCAGAGAATCTGCAATTACATTTTTAAGCTTATTTGTACTTGCCAGGTTATCAAAATCAATATTCCATATCGAACAACCAAAAGACTCATCAAAACTACACTCTCCATAATATGAAGTGGTTACCAAGTGAATAAAGTTAACAATTGATTGTTTTAATTCTATTTTGTCAACTTCTTCATTTTTAATAATGCCACTGGTATCTAAAGGTATTTTATAATAAGATGTGATCATAGAAGTCGATGGTTGGTTTATATTGCTGTAAAAAGGAATTCGCAATTTAATAAAGATTTTATTTAGATACATCAACAGACCCTGCAAACTTCCTTAAAATTATCTTAATATTTTAGGTTATGAAAAATTAATATTTTATATAGATTTGAAGACTCTAAATATCTTTGAACTTTTTTTATATTTGTGTAAATTAAAAATCGAGAATGAAATTACTTTTAAAAACCTTATTATTAATCAGTATTTTTATAGGAATTGCTAGTTGTGGAGGTGCAAAAAAAGCATTGGCTGAAGCAAGAGAAAAAGCAAGAAGAGATTCCATTGCTTTAGCTCAAAAAAATGCGATCCTTCCTATCCAAAACAAATACGGAACTATCCTGAATGTAGCTCCAAAAAAAATTGATAATATCCCCTTATTTAAGTTTATTGATGATTGGATGGATACTCCTTACAGAATGGGAGGAGAAACCAAACAAGGGATTGATTGTTCTTTCTTTTCTCAATATTTATATCACGATATTTTTGATGTCCTCATAGAACGTACTGCTCAGAAGCAATACGATGCGCCAGATACAAATAAGTTTCTTGGGCAAGAGTACTTAGTCGAAGGAGACCTTATATTTTTCAACAAACAAGGCTCTGAGCATTATCCTATTACCCATGTTGGAGTCTATCTAAAAAACGGAAAATTTGTACATTCTACGGCACGAAGAGGAGCTTCTGGAAAAAACGGAGTTCAAATTAGTGATCTAACCAAGGCTCACTGGCAAAAAATGTTTGTCTCTGCCGGAAGAAAGCCCAGAACCGCTAAGACCTCTGATAGCCAGTAATATCATTAGAGGGGGATGTAATGAAAGAACAAAATATAGAATACATATATCAAGAATTACTAACTGTCTATCAAAACCTGAAAGCTGAAGTTATTGTTGCTGAAATCCTAAGTAACTCTTCTATGAACTTTTCAGACATTGATATTAGTAATGAAAGTGTATTTTCCCGGTCATATCGAAGAGACATTATAGACACGAAGTTTGATGTTTTTTCCGGTAAAAGTGATAAGATAAAACTTAGTCTGGCCAGAAATGGAATTTATGATAGCCTTCCTGAAGGCGTGTTTCATCGTCCTATAGATTCCAAAGACAAGACATCTTATAACGAGATTCGAAAAAGGTATAAAAAACAAGAGAAAGACGCCAGAAACTTTTTTGCTCCGTTGGAAAATGAGTTTTTCACACAACAGGTAAAAATCGAACAAAATGAGCGATTACTCATCAACAAATTTACCAACCTCAAGAATGATTTCTTATTAAAATTCTGGAAACTAAACGATGACATTCCTAAAGAATACAGTATTAAATTACTACAACTCCTCCCTTATGTACATCAGATTTCAGGAAATTTAGAATTGACAGCCTTGAGTCTCGAAAAGATTATCAACGAGAAAGTCGAGATCCAGCGTAAAGACAAAAAAATATCAGACCATATAAAAGAATCCTTTAGATCGACACGATTAGGAGTAGACATGACACTAAGTTTAGAAGAAACAGCTATCTACTACCCTTCAGTTACTATAACCATAGGTCCTGTAAAAAGGAGTAAAATGAAGAATTACACAAAGAATGGTGTTACTAAGAAATTTATTAGTACCTTTTGTGACTATTTCCTTCCAATGGAAATGGACTCCGAATTAACCATTCTTTCTTCAGAAGAAGAAAATACTTTTACAATAAATAAAGAAGACAGCCCTAGAATAGGTCTTACCACAACAATATGAATTTAATGATACTTTCAGCAATTGGATTTGGTTTTTTAAAAATAGGAGTACTACTGATGGCAATCAGTGGGCTACTTATGGGATTAGTAGGAAAACTAAGAAAATTACTTTTAAAGAATAAAAAGAAATTTTTCCTATACGTGATTGTCACTTTGCTTGTTTTTGGCGCTACGGGGCTTTTAGCAAACCAAAATGTACTCAATAATATTCCAATCAATAACTTTATTGCTTTTCAGGTTATATTTTTGTTGTTAGGGATTCTTCATGTTATTGCATTAAGGCATTTTTTTCCTGATTTATCAGAAAAGAAAACCTTTTTCTGGCACGAGTTTCTATATACAGTTGTAATCTGTCTTCTTGGTCTGACTACCTTTATGTTTGTTGTAGAGCAATACAAACCGGATTACATATACCTCTTTATGGCTTCTGCTATTTTCTTTATTATTCCATTTATGATTGTAAAGACCTATGAGTATTCCATATCCGTCCCTGTAAAATATTATAAGAAGTGGCACTACCCTATCGGAAAAAACATAAAAGACCCTTCTGATGATGAGTTAAAAAACCCATTAGTTATTTCTTTTGAATTTAATAAAGATGAAACCGAGGATGAGGTAAGTAATTTTAGACTTAAAGCTCCTGAAAAAATGGAATTCGGAAAACTATTTTACTTCTTTATTAATGATTATAACCACAGACATCCAGAAAAGAAAATTAAGTTTTTAGACAAAAAAAACGAACCTTACGGATGGATATTCTACACCAATCCAAAATGGTATAAATCACAAAGGCATATCGATTTTAACAGAACTATTGAAGGTAACGGTATTGCAGAAGACGATATTATCATCTGCAAAAGAGCTTGATTTTTATCTTGATAAAAAACAAAAAAAGCAGTTTTTGACAAGTTGTCAAAAACTGCTTTTTTTGTCCTTAATCTAACTCCTTTCTTTTATTAACAAGATTACAATAGCTTTTTTCTTACAAATAAAACAATATTACTGTTTTTAACTTTTCTATAACAAATTAGATTTTTCCTAGGCTCTTATTTTCACTAATTTAGACCTGTGCAAGTCACATTTTTATATTTATTATTACGTTTTATTAACATTTAAATTTTATTAATTATGTCTTTTAAAGCCATTTTAAAAATTGGAAACGACGAGTTTAATGTATTATCATCTAGCTATGGATTATTCCAGGAAACTGATGCAACTGGTAGACCTTCTACTATTACAAGAGGAGGAAAAGTAACTGTTGCTGTTGAGTCTACAGGGAGTGATGTACTTTCTAACTTAGCGTTTAACAACTTCCAGACAACTAACGCAGAATTAATCTCTATTAAAAGAGATACGGACGCTACGTTAAAGAAACTGGAAATCAAAAATGCGTATATCGTTAAGTATACCGAAAAATTTGATTCTACTGGGAAAATCCCAATGTATGAAGAAATTGTTTTCTCTGCACAAGAAATTGTTATGGGAACTGCTTCTCATGCTAATGAGTGGGCTATCTAATAACACTCAAATACTTAAAAGAAAAGAGGAACGTTGTTCCTCTTTTTTTTATGCAAAAAAGTTCAACTTATCTATTATTGTATGTAGAAATCATTTTGTAACTTTAGAAAGACCAATCTAAACTCCATGATTTTTATCGAAAAACAGCATAAAGAACTTCTCAACTCCTCGCTTCTTTTTCTTTTTACACTTACCAAAAAAGGGGCTATTGTTGATTATAATACTATTTGTAATTCGTTATCATCTACCCCGATCAAAAAAGACAACACTGCACTTGCCGACCTACTTATAGACGATGATATCATCCCCTTCAATGAGGTGATGAAACTCCTGACTGAAACTAAAAAACCAGTAGAAAGAACCCTTCGTTTCCCATCAAACGAAGGACTTATCCACTTAAAATTCTCCTTCTTGTTTCATGAAGATTACATATATGCTACAGGAATAAACATTACCAAAGAAAGTGATAACTTATTCAAGAAAGGTGCCATCAAAAATTTTAAAACAGGAGCTTGGAATTATGATCTAAAAAAACAAAAACTAACATGGTCTCCCGAATGTTATGCCATTTTTGACCTCCCAAAAACCACAACAATAACACTCGATCAAAGCATTTCATATTATCCCGTAAAAGTTCAAAACACAATAAAAGAGCACCTTACTGACTTGGTTAACAATAAAACGTGTTACACTTTTACAGAACAAATAACAACAAAAAAAGGGAACATTAAGTGGGTTCGGGTACTTGCTGAGCCTATCTCTCACAAAGGAATCGTTATTAGTATCAATGGCAGTATCACGGATATTAGTGAGCGCAAAACCTATATAGAAAAATTAAAATACAACGAAGAGACAAAACGACTAGCCTTAAAAGGGATCCGATCCGGAGTTTTTGATCTTATTATTGACAAAGAGGCTGTGTTTTATGGCGACGATTTCAAAAAAATGCTTGGTCTCTCATTAGAACAAGATTTTATTCCTTTAAAAACTTATAGAGAAATGATCCACCCGGATGACTATGATGGATACATAAAACGCTACCATAAGAATATAGAACAAGACGGATATTACTATGACAATGCATATCGCCTCAAACATGCGTCCGGTGAATATCGGCATTATGAAATTCACGGATATCGAAAAAAAGATAAAAACGGAAAAACGGTAAGAATGATCGGGAATCTTATCGATGTACATCAGAAAAAATTAAACAAAAAAATCATTCGAGAAAACCAAAACAGACTCAAGGCTATTGTTAATAATGGTTTTATCTATACAGTTTTATTAAACCCTGAAGGAGAAATACTGCTCGCTGATGACAATTCTCTGGAAATTATAAAAAAAGGCTTTAATATTAATCCTATTAAAGAAAAATGTCGTTTTATCGATATCACCCCTCTAAACTTTAAAAATACATTCGCTTATGAATTTAATAATGCCTTAAAGGGAAAAAACATCAAGAAAGAAATCGAACGCATTACGTACAAAGGATCTATTCAATGGCTGGAAATTAAATACACTCCTATTTATGAAAACAAAAAAACTATAAACTCTGTTCTGATAAGCTTCTTAGATATTACAGAAAGAAAGCTGGCAGAATTAGCCACCAAAGAAGCCCATATCAAAGAACAGGAATTAAGCAGCTTAAAATCTAATATCCTTTCTAATTTTAGTCATGAAATCAGAACTCCTCTTAACGGAATTATGACTATCAGCAAACTTTTACTAGAAGAAACAGATCCCGAAGAGCAAGAAAAATTACTGGAATACATGGAAACCAGTAAAAAACGACTCCTAAAAACATTAAACAATCTATCAGATTTTAGTGAAGCCGCCGCAATTAAAAAGAATCTCACATATACTAATGTTGATGTGAATTATGCTGTAGAATCTTCTTTTAGAGAATACAGACATATGGCACGAGCAAAAAAATTAGGATATGATATAAAAATCAGTGAAGAATCTCCTGTGAGTTTTATAGACGAAAGTCTTTTTAGGAGTGCATTGAATAACATTATACACAATGCGATAAAATATACCAGTGAAGGCAGAATAGATATCTCTATTTATACTAAATCTTTAAAAGATTTTATTTATATTGCTATAAAAGATACCGGTATTGGAATTAACAAAAAGAATCAAAAAAAGATATTTGATCCTTTTGTCCAGGAGAGCATTGGATTCAGCAGAAAGTACGAAGGCACTGGTATCGGATTAAGCCTTTCCAAACGATACATAGAAATACTTGGAGGAAAAATAAAAGTGAAAAGTCAATTAGGCGAAGGAACTGAATTCGTTATTTTAATCCCCATTAAAAAATGAACATACTATACGTAGAAGACAATAAAATCAATGCTATAGTTATGCATAAAATGCTATCCAAAAACGCAGCAAAAGTAGTAATAGCTGAAAATGGACCCGATGCATTAGAAATGGTATCTCAAGAAAATTTTGATTTAATTTTAGTAGATATAAATCTAGGAGCTAACCAGATGGATGGCTGCGAATTATTAGAAAAAATCAAATGTCTGGAAATAACCAAAGGGATTCCAGTATTTGCTGTTACAGCTTACGCCATGCCTGAAGACATTAAAAAATTCAAACAGATAGGTTTTGATAAATACTTCCCGAAACCCGTTAATTTTGACAAACTGCTCTCTACCATCTCTAAGTTAAAAGCTGTCTCTTAATAAGAAAAGAGCAACTATCACTGAAGTAACAATTGCTCTTTGTATTTTTATTCACTATTAAAAGTGAATCATATAATTAATTACTGCTGCTCATAATCAGAGTCCCACTCTGTACCTTCATCTCCTTTTTGACCATCCATCTTTATCATAAAGTTTTTAGCCGGGAAATATGGTTTCATATGAATATCCAGAAATACCCTATCCTTTTGTTGCGGATCTTGCTCAAAACGCTTTACTTTAAAATCCTCAATCAATTTATCAGGACCAGAAATACTATCTAAAAATTTCACAATCTGTCCCATTAATTCTTTTCTGGTTCTAGCATTAAAGTTCTCAAACGCTCTTCTGTTAAGAAAATCCATCAGCACCTTAGTAACATAATCAAACACCCTAACTACAGAATATGTTTGTAGCCCAAGGTTATCTCCATTAAATAGTGTCTTAGCAGAAAAAGCCATTACTTTCCCATACTCATTCACCATAGGAACCAATCCTTGCTTCTCTAATTGTGCTATTTCACTCTTTTTAAGATCAAAACGCACTCCATCTACTTCATTAATACCTCCGTGTTTCTTTCCTGCAGTCACCTGAGACATTAAGGTTTGATATATCTTACCTGCCAATGCACTAGATGGCGGTACAAAAAGATCTTCATCTTCTCCTACCTCATCGTGCTTTCCTCTTCCTACTAACCAGTTACACGCCATAATAACATTAGAACGGTATTTATCTCCTCCTGTAAGATTTGCCGCTTCGAACAACTCCATCACATCATCTGGTTCATCCAAATGTTCGAAATCCGTTATCAACATTACTTTATTATCATGCGCTATTTTTGCCCATTTTTCTACCACCTTGTTAGAACCTAAGTACCCTGGAATCACCAATAACCCATAGTTATCTCTCAGATCTAATCGATCATATCCCTGTACTAATTCTTCCTGAATAGCATCGATAAAGCGGGTATTATCAAGATCTTTGACCTGCTCTAACTCAGCATTAACAATATTGATATTTTTGATCTTGCTCTCGTCTGTATTTTTATAGAACAGAGCAACAGATCGATATGACTGTTCTAGTTCTCTTGTTTGCTCTAAAGCAGCACCAAGGTTTCTCTCTAGTGATTTTCCAGCAATTTCTGATTTCTTTTCAGACTCTTCAACCATTGCAGGAATATCTCCTTCTATCGATAAAATATCATTCCACAACTCCAGTGTTTTCTGAAGTTTTTCTCTTTCTAATTTCTTAGAAGACTCCGTAAGGAATATTTTCTTTCTTGCTTTTCTTTCTGGATTCAGGTTTTGCACATTATCGATACAAGCCTCTAATAAATCAAATCCTCCATACTTAGCCAGCTTTTCTTCGTTTATCTTTAACTCCTTTGCCGGGTTCTCTATATTTATATTTTGTTGCGCTTGTTTTGCTTCTGCCATGATTTCTTTTTTAACCTTGTTGTAATTCTGCTATTAACGATTGAATTGAACGAATAAGTGCTTGCTTCGCATCAGGGTCTGCCAAAGCGCTTTTTAATATCTTATTCGATTTTAATTGCTTCACAATCTTTAGATATTGATCCTTTTCCGTATCAAGGTCATTGATAAACTTACTCTGATTCGTTATTCCTTTTTTACCGAAATCACCCAGGTTATTAAATCGAAGGGTTTCTTTGGTTTCTACCCCATCTGCATCTTCGAATTCAACTTCTACTTCTGGCTTATAGTGTTCAAAAACTGATTCCACATTTGTTAGTCCACTTACAACCTTTGGTTTAATCGGTTGATCTTGTGTCAATTTTTGTACTAACAAAGTTTTGTTTTGTCCAATTTCCTGTATTGCCTCTGCTGCATCTGTTTTTACTTCAGTGCCTCCTAATCCATACGTATTACTCATAGTACTCTTAATAAATGATTGTGAATGTTAAATATACTAATTTTATTACTGGAAACTAATTTAATCATATTTCCACGTTAACTTTTCTTGTTCTACATCTAAATGAACTTTTGCTCCCTTCCCTATTTTTCCGGTAATCAGCATTCTGGAAAGAGGGGCTCTTAATTCTGTTCTTATTATTCCACGCAATGGTCTTGCTCCATACTTAGGGGTAAACCCTTTAAGCGCTAAGTATTCTTGTGCTTTCTCTGTCAGCTCCAATGTTATTTCCTGTTTCCCCAATGCTTTGTGTAAATCTTTTAACTGAATATTAAATATCTTCACTACATTCTCTTTGGTTATCGGTGCAAAAGGAATAATTTCTGTCAACCTCCCCAAAAACTCTGGTCTGAAATGCCTGGACATAATTTCTAATAAGTCTGATGATTTTGGAATCACCTCATCTTCAAAAGATTTTACAACATGATCACTTCCTATATTTGAGGTAAATAAAATCACTGCATTCGAGAAATCTCCTGTTTTCCCTAATCTGTCATTTAATTTTCCTTCATCTAATATCTGCAAAAAAATATCAAATACCGAGGGATGTGCTTTTTCTATTTCATCAAACAGCACAATAGAATATGGTTTCTGTCTAATTTTATTGACTAACATTCCTCCTTCTTCATATCCTACATATCCCGGAGGCGCTCCATATAACAAGGCTGCAGAATGCTCTTCTTTAAATTCAGACATATCAAAACGAATAATCGCTTCTTCTGTTTGAAATAAAAATTCTGCCAGTGATTTAGCTAATTCTGTCTTTCCTGTCCCTGTAGGTCCTGTAAAGAAGAAAGAACCAATCGGTAATCCCGGCTTACTTAATCCTGATCTAGATTCTAAAATAGAGTCTGTAATTATCTTTACTGCATGGTCTTGCCCTATTACTCGTTTTTTTAACAGCTCTTCCATCTGCAACAAACGCTCTTTCTCATCTGCTTGTAATTTACCTACCGGAATACCTGTTTTATTAGCAATCGTCGCCGAAACATCATTTTTGTTAATCTCCCTTTTCTCTGCCGCTGCACTTACTTCAAATTTGTTTAGAACAGTCAAAATATGAGATTTGTTTTCTGCAAAACTTTCTCCTTTTAGCAAGGTGTCTTCCTCTATCAGTTCACTGAACAACAAATAACTAAATTTATTTTTTAAATCATCAAACAGCCACTTGCTTTCTTCTACCTTTTTCAGCTCATCTCCTTCACTAGCTTCAATCGCTTCCAGACTTTCTTTTACCAATGCTATTTGAGCGACAGTAGTCCCCAGCATATACCTGGTAGCTGACATTGTCCTATCTATCAAATCTATAGCTGAATCAGGTAGGCTTCTATCTTTACTGAATCGCTTAGCCAATCGTATTGCTTCTTCTATGGTATGATCAGAAACTTCCAGGTCGTGATGAGCTCTATATTTTTCAATTGTATTCGAAATCATTTTTAGTGCTTCTTTTTCTCCTGGTTCTTCTAAATCTACATTTTCAAATCGTCTGGACAGTCCTTCATCTACTTCTATATGTTTTCTAAAAGCATCATTTGTTACAGTTGCAATAAACGTAACTTCTCCTTTTGCTAATTCAGATTTAAGAATATTAACCAATCCTTGGTTCCCATTATTTTTATCTGTCAGATTATTGAGCTCATCGATCAGTAGAATTGGTTTATCAAACTGCTTAATAGCTGTCAGTATTTTTTTGAAACGATCTTCTACTTCACTCTTATAACTGGCTCCAGAAACCATATTAATAAAATCAAGCTCATAGATCTGAGCATGTTTCAAAATTTCAGGTACAGTTCCATTTACCACTTCATTAGCAAAACCGTCTAGCAAGACTGTTTTTCCTACTCCTGATTCTCCGGTAATTAATACATTAGGTTTTGATCTTCTTCCTAATATTTCTGTAATCATTTTTATTTCAGCATCTCTTCCAAAGACATCTTCCAATCCATTGTTTTGAGCTTCTAATGTTTTATCAACACAAAACTGCTCTAAAACACTTACATCTATATTTTTTCCATCTTTGGTCTGATGTGTTGTAACCGTTTTTGTTCCTTGTACACTCTTTCCACTTTGTCCAGCAGCAATAAGTAGATCTTCTGATTTTAAGGGAAGAGTCTTTAGTTGTTCATAAGAAAATCCAACCCCAGGAGTACAAATAGAAATCAAAAGTCCCAGAGGTGTAATAGTATCTTCTCCTAATTTTAGCTTTATGGTATCTGCTTCTAATAAAACCGAATCTACTGATTTATCACCGTATAATTCATCAGGAATAGAAGTCACCCTTGGGAGTGCTTCAATTCTAACTTCAGCCCATTCTTCTATATAATAGATATCCCCATCTATCTGCTTAAAAAAATCCCGTAAGCCTACATCTTTATGAAGTAATGCTTTTAAAATATGCGCTGCATTATACGTATCATTGTAATATTCTTTTGCCAAAGATTGCGCAATATGGAAAGCAGCATCCGCCTTTTTATCTTTTAGATAATCTAATAATTGCATGAAGTTGATTATTGGTATAATAAACAACTAAATAACAAAAAAAATGTTAGAGCTCAGTATCGTCAAATGATAAAATTTTATTAATAAAATTTTATCATTTCATCTTAAACTAATCACAAAAACTATCGAACCTGACTAAAATGTATTCCCAATTCTTTTTCCAGATTCCGCAAATATTTTACTTCCTGCCTGTTAATTAGCACCAAAGAAAGCCCTTTATTTCCTGCTCTTCCTGTTCTGCCACTACGATGAGTATAGTATTCTGTTTGATCGGGAAGTTGGTAGTGCACGACAAAAGCTAAATTAGCAACATCAATTCCCCTGGCTGCCACATCAGTTGACACCAACAATTGCAAGGATTCATTTTTAAACCCTCTCATTACTTTATCTCTGTCCTTTTGTGTCATCTCTCCCTCTAACAACCCTACTTCATAATTTTTAGCTTTGAGTTGTTTGGAAAGTGTTCGTGCAGCAACTTTAGTTCTGGTAAAAATAATTCCACGCTCTTGTTTCTGGGACTTCAAGAAGTAAGTCAACGTATCTAATTTATTCACTTCTTCTCCAACCACAAAATGATGCTCTATATCTTTATTTACAGCATCTTCTTTGTCTATTGTTATTCTTGTAGCATCTTTTCGTACATAAGTATTGATAATATCATTTAGCGAAGCGGGAATGGTTGCTGAAAACAACCAAATATTTCGTTTTCCTTTCGTTTTGGACAATATAGCAGTTAACTCTTTTTTAAACCCCATACTCAACATTTCATCCGCTTCATCCATTACAATGGTTTTGACTTTTGAAATATCAACTACATCACGATCAATCAAATCGATCAATCGTCCTGGAGTAGCTACTATGATATGTGTAGGGCGTAGTACTCTGGAAATTTGTCTTTCTATTTTTTCTCCTCCATAGACAGATTCTACAAAAATTTTATCAGTATACTTTGTAAATTTAAACAGCTGTTTTGCTATTTGTTGTCCAAGCTCTCTTGTAGGAGATAATATCAAGGCCTGAACTTCTTTTTTTTGAGGGTTTATTTTGGATAGTAAAGGAACGCCAAAAGCAGCAGTTTTTCCTGTTCCTGTTTGTGCTTTCCCTATAAAATCAATCGAATCGTGTATTAAAAGAGGAATCGATTTTTCCTGGATTTTTGTGGGAGTAACAATCCCCATTTCTTTTAATCCTTTATTTATATTTTTAGGAACTCCTAAATCAGAAAATTTCATGGTATGCCTTGTTTAGGCGACAAAAATAACTGAAATAATTATTGGATTATAATTCTATCGGAATAAAAAACAATTTCAACAATAATCTGGTATTAACAACTAATATTAATAAAATAGTGAAACAATTGCTTTTTGGTTGTTAATCCTCTTTTATGGTTATGCGATTTAGTCATACAGAAACCTGCTGAGCAATTTACATCCGAATTTTCATCAGAAGACAAAATATCAATCATTGATAATGCATTCGTTTTCAAAGAGTCAATTACTATCACATTAACAATTTCAGAACTATGAGCGCATACTTTTTTTGCATTACATGTGTCATTTTTCACTTCATGCAATTCGTGTACATGATGAATATGCTCGTCATTTTCTAGAGATGTTTGGGCAATTAGAGTAGTGTAAGAAAAAACTAACAATGCGAACGGTAGGATATATAAAACTTTTTTCATGGCGGCTGGAATTAAGTTGATTACAATAATTTTGATACACTACAAAGTAACTGCATAAAAACAAATACTTTCGTTATCTGTCGTCGAAATGCACAAAACCATCGTTAAAATACACTTTTGTACGATTAAATGCAATTTTATCCCTTAAAAAACAGGCTTACACCATAAAAAAAACTTATTTTAACTACTGTAAAACCGTAAAACAAATTAAAATAAGCTTAACTCATTAGGGTTTTCTCCAGGTAGTTTCAGGCTTGTTCCTAAAGAAGCATTCATTTTCTCTATAAAATACTTAGATAATAAAGGTGATTCTTCTTCTATGTTTTGATGTACAAAAAAATGAATATTGCGAAGTCCTTCATTTTTCCATTTTATCAGACGTTCTACCCAAGCATCCAATCTGCTATAATCAGATTCGTGATTAGCTCCTACATAACGAATAAATGCCTCATTAGTAGTTAATCGCATATGTAATAAATCTCTTCTCCCCGCTGTATCCGTCAATACGTTAGTAATGTTATTTTCTGACAACAAAGAAGCTAATTCTGTTGCTATACTATTTTCATTGTACCAATCTGTATGCCTAAACTCTATTGCCAATCTTATTTCTTTTGGCCATCTTTCTACAAAACGTATAACTCTATCAAAGTCTTTCGGTGCAAAGTTGCTATGCATCTGTAAAAAAATCGTACCTAGCTTTTCTTTCAGATGAATAACATTAGCCAAATAGCTATCTACATAAGGATGCACCTCTTCATTCAATCTTTTTAGATGCGATACATTCTGTACCAGTTTTGGAAAAAACTTAAAACCTTCAGGTGTTTTATGATACCATTTCTTAAACTGGTCCTCCGGAAAAATCCGATAGAATGTTGCATTTAATTCGATGCAATTAAATTGATTAGCATAATACACCAATTCATCTTTAGTCCCTCGTGGATAAAACCCTTTTAAATCTTGTTTATTCCACTTTGCACATCCTACATAAAGTGACAATGGAGCTGTCGTTTTTGTGGAGTTTAATACCGATGCTGTGTCTGTATGATCCAGAGGCAATGAAAAATCTATTAACTCCGGACGCTCAACTTTTCCGAATTTCATCTGTTTTTACAATTATTTTTTTTATGAAGAGAACTCTAATACTCATTGCTATTTCTTTCTTTTTTCCCTCCCGGTTATTTTATTTCTTATATAGAACCCAGACGATAAAAATATTGTTTTATTTTATCAAATTGTAATCAAATGTTTATTAATTATTCTCTCTTTTTAAATGTTTATAAAAAGTGCAAAACTCAACAAATCAACTTGTAACACTTCCCAAACATTTAAGTATTTTTAAGAAACACTCTTTATTATGGAAAACAGAGAAAAAGATTTACTAAAAATTCGTCCGTTAATTCTGAACTCTCATATCTCTAAAAATATGACTAGTGATGAATTATTCCAAAACAAGACCGTAAGACCTATTATCAAACTTCAAAACGATTTATTTATAGCGGTTTTTAAAAACTATATAAAAAAGAGAAAAAATACTTTCTACGATTTATCTCCAGAAAACAAGATAAGATATATTGAGAATGCTATTCAAAAAGACACCAAATTCAGAAACAGCCTCAAAGGCATGGTGATTGGTTTATTTACTGCAGAGGAGTATGCAACTTACATCAAGAATTCTTCAGCTTTAAACAAGCGAATGATGAACCTGGTAAAAGAACGCCTCCAAAGTAATATGCAATTGTTTGAGCTAAAAAAAGCACAATAAACAAAAGCGGAGCTATTTGCTAGCTCCGCTTTCTTTTTTTTAAATATATTGAAGATGACGATTTACTGTTTTACAAAACGTATAATCGTTGCCTCTTCTCCATTTCTAACTTTAAGAATATACATTCCTTTCTTTAATGACTGTACAGGTACTTCTGATGACAATACTCCTGAAAGTTTTACTCTTCCTTTCATGTCCATTATCTGATATGGCATATTGCTTTTTTCATGTAATTGAAGACGTAGCGTATTGTTTTTAACAGGGTTTTCCTGTAATTGAATCCCTGATATGGCAGGAACAGTTCTATTTCTATCACAGAATCCTATAAAATTCCATCTAGAATTTTTGCGTTCATACAATCGTCCGCTAAAGACTACTCGATCTCCTTCTTCATAGGTAGCTCTAAAGTCCCAAGGAGCAACTCCATCGCAAATACCTCCTCCGGTATCTGTAGTAGTGGCTTCTACAGCTGCGCTAAATTGAGATTGATTCCCGGCAGCATCCCTAGCTCTTATCTTAAAACTATAAGTAGTATTAGCTGTTAAATTTGTTATTTCTACAGAAGTTCCTGCTACTGAAGTAACCTGAAGGTTATCCTGAAATATTTCATATGCCGTTACTCCTACATTATCTGTAGACGCATTCCATGATAGCGTTAATGATGTATTAGATACATTAGAGGCTCTTAATTGAGAAGGTGTCGTCGGAGCTTCTGTATCTTCCCCTCCTCCTCCAGAAGGATCATATCCATTAACTGTTTTGGTTTGGCATCCTGGTGCTAACCATTCGCATATATTAGGATAACTAACCGATAAACGACCGTACCAATCTCCTCTATCATTTCCACAAGCTGCATATCCTCCATGCAGTTGTCCAATAATTCTTTGGTTATGATCAAACAATGGCGATCCGGAAGACCCTGGCTCTGTAGTTCCATCATTCCAGTCACTAACCTCCCAATGTGTAGTTCCAGCACCTCCTAAATAAGCAGAAACTGTAGCTGCTTCATAATCAAAAGATATTTTTTTGATATCTCCACTTGGATGGTGAATTCCCGTGGTATTAGAGGGAGCAGCTCCGGTAGCATCCCATCCAGAATAATACACATTATAGCTAGAAGGTGGTGCCGCTGAAAGTTTTAGTAAAGCATAATCAGAGTTTGACCCTTTGTTCATTAATTGAGACCCAGAAATAGATTGACTAGTTGATCCATCAACATTTGTACATCCTGGAGATTCATAGTTAAATACAAAAACCCAATTTGTAACATCTGAACCTGTACAGTGGTTCGCTGTTAAAAAATAAGGTGTTCCATCATTAGCTGCATTATTAATTAAGGCTCCTGTACATATTCTGGCTCCATTAGCCAACATGATCATTGCTACTGATCTAATCTGGTCTCTCCATGGATCACCTTCTGCACACGCCACATTATTATTACATGATCCTGAATCTCCAAATGCCTTGGCTAAACCATATACATTTTTATAATCATGTGCTACTGTTTCTATTGCCAGTTGTGGCATCCCTTTTACAGATGAAGGCTGAAAGTATTCGACAACAACCCTATCTCCCTGAACAGGAGCCGTTCCTAGTCTACCAGAAACTTTATTATTAAACTCCGTAAAAGCTCCTTTTACATCTGTTTTTTGTGGGTTATATATGAATAATTGAGCCCCTTTTTCTAAATGAAACTTAGAAAATGTAAGGTTTAGAGAATGTGCTCCCTTAGAAGTTATTTCCAAAACCCAATACTTATCACCATTAGATTTTGTATACCATTTTCCTGAATTAGCAGGCGTAAAATTTACATCATGTGCATAGGCAAAGCGCATAGGTAATCCTTCTTCTTTTTCCTTTTGATCTTCCTTTAACAGTTTAGAAACATTTACAGATGGTAATATTTCTAAAGGGACTGACGAAGATTTCCCGAAGGATTCATCGGAGAAAGCTGGTTTTCCTCCTTGGCTGATCTGAGCGTGCCCTACTACACATCCAATAAGGATGCATATAGCGGTAACTATATTTTTCATGTTTTAAGAGTTATTTATTAGGTGAATAAATGATTTATTAGTAGTTCGAACTATCATTAAATTTAAACAGAAGTTTAACGCGACCCAATTGTTTTTAACTTTTTTAACATTAAATCTATTTTTATTTAGATTTATTTAATAATATAAGTATACGAATAAAAAAAGCCGGATTAATTCCGGCTTTTTTTATTCGTATGTTGCTATGAATTAGTTTCCTCCTTCTAATGCTTTAAGTTTGGTTTTTAACTCATCAGCCTTTGGATCATCCAATTGATAGAAAATATTCATTAATGTACGTAATGCCTCTACATTATCAGGATTTGCCTTTAGCGCTCCCTCTAGGTAAGGAACAGCTTCTCTATACACATCCTCTCTTTGTTTCTTAAGCACTTCATATCTCTTATAATCTTTACTAGAAGTACCTAACCCGTTCATTTCATCAACAATTTTCTTCTCTTTCCCTAGAATTACAGCTGCAACATTAACTTGCGCTGCTTCGTATCCTGGTTTTAAGTCAATTGCTTTTTTATAGTACTCAACAGCCTTATCATTATCTCCTAATCTAGAAGCGCTTACCCCTAGGTTATAGAATAAGTCTGGGTTTTCAGGGTCATTTTTAACGATTTCTTCCATGATCGACTTATACTTCGCTACATCTCCTAACTTGTAGTACATGTCAGCTTCTGCCTGCATCAAAGAAGCATCATTAGGGTTTTCTTTCTTCGCATTTGCCATTGCCTGCATTGCTTCTTCATTCTTCCCCTGACTTACATAAATCAAAACGATATTTTTTGCAATTTCTCCTCTTTTTGAATCAGTTTTTTTCGTCTTAGGATTAATAAAGTCTCCTGTTTTTACAGAAATATCTCGCATATTCTTAGCAGGAAATGCTTCTTCTTTTCCTGTTTTCTTATTTGTAGCTACATATTGTGTCTGAATTCCTGTAAAATTAAGGTCTATTAATTTGTTATAATACGTTAATGCTGTATCATATTCTTTTGCATTCACAGCATTAGAAGCAGCATAATATAGGTATAATGTATCTGCCGGATTAGTTTTAAACCCTAAATACAATTTTTTTGCAGCAGCCGAATGATCTTTTGCATTTTGATCTTTAATCGCATTTTCGATTAAGGCTTGACGCAATTTAACCAATGCTTCATTAGCTACAGGAGTATACTTACTACTTCCTGATGCTTTCTCAATTTCCATTGCTTTGTTATATGCATTTGCTGCACTTTCAATTTTTTCCAAAGCCCCATTAGCTGTTGCCGAAGCAACTTGCCCCTTTAACAAATAGTATTGCGCTTTGTACTTATCAGCTGCAGCTTCTATCAATCCTTCTGCAGATTTTAAAGCTTGACTAGCAGCTTCTAAATTACCCGATTTAATAGCTTTGGTCGCTTCTTTCAATTCTTGCTTTTGCGCAAACCCTACTGCTCCAATCGCTAAAAAATACGCTACAATAAGTTTATTTTTCATTTTCTTTCTTTTTATGGGATTTAGTTTTAGTAAATTACTCAGTTGCACTATCAATATTCGTGCCATTTTCTTTGTTTTCAATATTTTCTTCCTGCTCTTCGTTTTCATCATCTACATCTTCCTCATCATGCATCACTTTTGCTACCGCTGCAATCGCATCTTTTCCTTTGAGGTTGATCAAACGCACTCCTTGAGTGGCACGCCCCATCACTCTTAATCCTTCTACCTCTAAACGAATAGCAATTCCTGATTTATTAATAATCATTAAATCATCATCATCTGTTACATTTTTTATCGATACCAAGTTACCTGTTTTATCAGTTACAGAAATGGTCTTCACTCCCTTTCCTCCTCGGTTTGTAATTCTATAATCTTCTAACTTAGAACGTTTTCCATATCCATTTTCCGACACTACTAGTATATTACTATCCATATCGTTTACAGCGACCATTCCAATTACTTCATCATTTTCATCTGCTAAGCGAATTCCTCTTACTCCAGATGCTCCACGTCCCATTGGTCTTGTTTTCTCTTCTTCGAATCGGATCGCTTTTCCAGAGCGAACTGCCAACATCACCTGACTCATTCCATTAGTCAGCTTTGCTTCCAGCAATTCATCCCCTTCTTTTATGGTAATTGCATTAATTCCATTGGTTCTTGGCCTAGAATACTGTTCTAAAGAAGTTTTCTTTACTTGTCCTTTTTTTGTAGCCATGATCACAAAATGAGAATTTATATACTCTTCATCTTTTAGATCTTTCGTACAAATAAATGCCTTTACCTTATCATCAGAATCAATATTAATAAGGTTCTGAATTGCTCTACCTTTAGAAGTTTTACTTCCTTCAGGTATTTCGAATACCCGCATCCAGAAACATTTTCCTTTCTGTGTAAAGAACAACATATATTGATGATTTGTTCCTACAAAAAGGTGCTCTAAGAAATCTTCATTTCTAGTCGTACTTCCTTTCTGCCCTACTCCTCCTCTATTTTGTCGTTTGTATTCATTAAGAGAAGTTCTTTTGATATATCCAGCATGAGAAATTGTGATTACCACTTTTTCATCCGGAATCATATCTTCTATACTAAGATCTCCACCGGCATATTCTATCTGTGATCTACGTCCATCTCCATACTTTTCTTTTACTTCAATCAGTTCTTCTTTAATGATATCCATTCTACGACTTTCTGTCGCTAAGATATCTTTAAGATCTTCGATTGTTTTCATCAATTCTTCAAACTCCGCTCTCAATTTATCTTGCTCCAGTCCTGTTAGCTGACGCAATCGCATTTCTACAATTGCCCTTGCCTGAATTTCTGTTAGACCAAATCGCTCGATAAGCTTTGCACGTGCTTCATCTGCATTGGATGATGACCTGATTAACGCTATTACTTCATCTATATTATCCGAAGCAATGATTAATCCTTCTAAAATATGAGCCCGTTCTTCTGCTTTTCTCAACTCATATTTTGTTCTCCTTATTACTACTTCATGTCTGTGATCAACAAAATGATGAATCATCTCTTTGACATTCAATAGTTTTGGACGCCCATTAACCAGGGCTATATTATTAACACTAAAAGATGATTGTAGCGCTGTATATTTATATAATAAATTAAGGACAATATTAGGAATTGCATCTTTCTTTAATATATACACAATTCGCATTCCTTTTCTATCCGATTCATCGCGAATCGACGAAATACCATCAATTTTTTTATCATTAACCAGATCAGCAGTTTTTTTAATCATTTCTGCCTTGTTTACCTGATATGGTATTTCTGTAACGATAATACATTCTCTTCCATTCACCTCTTCAAAACTGGCTTTCCCGCGAATTACAACACGACCTTTTCCTGTTTTGAAGGCTTCTCTTACACCGTCATATCCATATATAATACCTCCTGTAGGAAAATCAGGAGCTTTTATATGCTGTATCAATTCATCAATCTCAATATCATTATTATTGATATACTCTATGGTACCATCAACAACTTCTGATAAATTATGAGGAGGCATATTAGTAGCCATTCCTACCGCAATCCCTGAAGCACCATTAATAAGCAAACCAGGAACTCTGGTCGGTAATACTGTAGGTTCTTGTAAGGTATCATCAAAATTAAATGCATGATCAACAGTATCTTTTTCAATATCTGCCAGCATATCTTCTGATATCTTACGCATCCTCGCCTCCGTATATCGCATTGCAGCCGGACTATCTCCATCTACAGATCCAAAGTTTCCTTGTCCATCAACCAACATATATCGAAGACTCCATTCCTGAGCCATCCTTACCATTGTATCATAAACCGATGAATCTCCATGCGGGTGATATTTCCCCAATACCTCTCCTACAATTCTTGCGGATTTCTTATGAGCACTATTTGCCCTAACTCCTAACTCATACATACCATACAGTACACGTCTATGTACAGGTTTAAGACCATCTCTTACATCTGGCAGTGCTCTTGACACAATTACAGACATCGAATAATCGATGTACGCAGACTTCATCTGGTCTTCTATATTGATAGGTATTAGCTTTTCTCCTTCAGCCATAAATAATTATTTTATTCTAAATTGACTTATTCAACGCGCTAATTTAAGTAAATTAAGACGGTTTTAACAGCCAATACGTACTGTAATATAGGTAATTTATTAACAACTATCGTATACCACATGGTTAATAAGTCTACAAATATAGATTTTGATTATTAAAGTTTTTTTTGTCTATTTACCCGTAAAGCTTGTATTCAACAGCTTTATCGAATAAAACCTATTTTCTGACACCTTATAATTATCTCCATGCTGTCATCATGACAAAATCGTGATAATTAGCCAGAAACATTTTTAAAATAATTAAAAGGAATAACTTTTGTGATGTCTGTTTAAAAATCATTACTTTAGTTATAACAAAGAAAGAAACTGAATTATGGATGATAACTTTTCACCTAGAGTAAAAGATGTGATTGCTTATAGCAAAGAAGAGGCTTTGCGTTTAGGTCATGACTTCATAGGCACAGAACATCTTATGTTGGGATTATTACGTGACGGAAGTGGAAAGGCGATAAGCATTCTCGATGCTTTGGACATAGACTTAACCAACCTTAGAAGAAAAGTTGAAATTCTAAGCCCCGCTAATCCGAATGTAACAATCACATTCAATGAGAAAAAAAACCTACACCTTACAAGACAAGCAGAACGCGCTTTAAAAACCACCTTTTTAGAAGCTAAGCTTTTTCAAAGCTCGTCTATCAATACTGCCCATCTGTTATTGTGTATTTTAAGAAATGAAAATGACCCAACTACCAAACTCTTAAATAAACTAAAAGTTGATTACGATAACGTTAAGGACCAATTTAAGTATATGATCACAAACGAAGAAGAATACATCGAAGAGAGACCTAAAGCAGAATCATTTTCTGAAGATGACGACAATATGGCAGGAGAAGGAAGCAAAGAAAATCCATTCAACTCTCCAGGAAGCGGAACCAAAACCAATAAAAAATCCAAAACTCCGGTTTTAGATAATTTTGGTAGAGATCTTACCGCTATGGCAGAAGAAGGAAAACTCGACCCTGTTGTTGGTCGTTCTAAAGAAATAGAGCGTGTTTCTCAAATTCTTAGTAGAAGAAAAAAGAATAACCCTTTATTAATAGGAGAACCTGGAGTTGGTAAATCTGCTATCGCAGAAGGACTAGCCCTTCGCATTGTAAAACGTAAAGTGTCACGTATCTTATTTGACAAACGGGTTGTAACTTTAGATCTAGCCAGCTTAGTTGCCGGAACCAAATACAGAGGTCAGTTCGAAGAGCGAATGAAAGCAGTTATGAATGAACTGGAAAAGAATGATGACATTATTCTTTTTATTGATGAAATCCATACCATTGTTGGAGCTGGTGGAGCAACCGGAAGCCTTGATGCTTCAAATATGTTCAAACCTGCCTTAGCCAGAGGAGAAATACAATGCATTGGAGCAACTACACTAGACGAATACAGACAATATATAGAAAAAGATGGGGCTTTGGAAAGACGTTTCCAAAAGGTAATAGTAGAACCTACTAATATCGAAGAAACGATAGAAATCCTAAACAACATCAAAGAAAAATACGAAGAACACCACAACGTTAATTATACTCCTGAAGCAATTGAAGCTTGTGTAAAATTAACGAATAGATATATGACCGATCGTTTTCTTCCGGACAAAGCAATTGATGCTTTAGACGAAGCTGGATCAAGAGTTCATATTACTAATATTGATGTTCCTAAAAAGATTCTAGATCTCGAGAAAAAACTGGAAGAGGTTAAAGAATTAAAAAACAGCGTTGTTAAAAAGCAAAAATACGAAGAAGCTGCCAAGCTGAGAGATGATGAGAAAAACCTGGAAAAAGAACTAGGTATTGCACAGGAACAATGGGAAAAGGAATCTAAACTACACAAAGAGACAGTTGATGAAGAAAACGTAGCTGATGTAGTATCTATGATGACTGGAATCCCGGTAAATCGTATTGCACAAACAGAGAGTAACAAGCTAGCCGAATTACCAAATTTAATTAAAGGTAAAGTTATTGGGCAAGATGAGGCTGTTAACAAAGTTGTAAAAGCAATTCAGAGAAACAGAGCTGGGTTAAAAGACCCGAATAAACCTATCGGTTCTTTTATTTTCCTAGGACAAACCGGAGTAGGAAAAACTCAGTTAGCAAAGGTTCTCGCTAAAGAATTATTCGATAGCGAAGACACCTTAATCCGTGTAGACATGAGTGAATACATGGAAAAATTTGCTGTATCCCGATTAATTGGAGCCCCTCCAGGATACGTAGGATATGAAGAAGGAGGACAACTGACTGAAAAAGTAAGACGAAAGCCATATTCAGTAGTCTTATTAGATGAGATAGAGAAAGCACATCCAGATGTATTCAATATGATGCTTCAGGTATTAGATGACGGGTATCTTACAGATAGTCTGGGAAGAAAAATAGACTTCAGGAATACTATTATCATTATGACGTCTAATATAGGTGCTCGTAAACTTAAGGATTTCGGACAGGGAGTAGGTTTCGGAACTTCTGCTAAAAAATCGCAGTCTGACGAACACGCTAAAGGGATTATTGAAAGTGCCTTGAAAAAAGCATTTGCTCCTGAGTTCTTAAACAGGGTAGATGATGTTATTGTCTTTAATGCACTTGAAAGAGAAGATATCCATAAGATTATAGACATCGAGCTTAAGAAACTATACTCCAGAATTAAAAACCTTGGATACAACCTTTCACTTAGTGAGAAAGCAAAAGATTATATTTCTGACAAAGGGTTTGACCAACAGTATGGAGCGAGACCTCTGAAAAGAGCGATTCAGAAATACATAGAAGATGCACTTGCAGAAGAAATCATTACTTCTAAGTTGCAAGAAGGGGATGCTATTTTTATGGATCTGGAAGATGACAGCAACGAGCTAAGTATCTCTATAAAAAAAGCAGAAGAGTCTGAAAACTAAACAGTAACAGCATTTCTCTTAAAAAACGTTGTTAATACAATAAAAAAAAGCATTGAAAACAGTTGTTTTCAATGCTTTTTTTTTATCCCATAAAACGCTTGCAAGCCCTTTATTTATATACTTTAACCTTTATATTTGCTATGGTAACAACTTAACTAATGATAACATCTTACAACTTTGATTTTTGCGCAGCTGAAATACATAGTGATTACATAAAAACAATCATAAATGAAGGCGCAACCATCGTCCCCGAGCACAACAAAATATTAAAACAAGTAGTTGATCTTCATTTTCAAGATAAGCCGTTTGTTTATATCACCCACAGAGTAAATTCATACTCTGTTAATCCAACCGTTTATATTGAGACTTCCAAAATACCCAATTTAATTGCCTTTGCTGTCGTCTCAGATAACCCAATGCAAGAAACGCTAACTCAATTAGAAAAACCTTTTTTCAAAAAAGAATTCGCTTTATTCCGAACAATGGAAGACGCATTAATATGGAAAGACAAGATGATAGAATCCTCTACAGTACAATCATAACCAATACTACCTAAAAACAAAAAAAGAGGGGCTGCTAAGCCCCTCTTTCCTTTTATATAATTTTACTTATTTACTTTGCAATATTAACAGCTCTCGTTTCTCTAATAACCGTTATTTTTACTTGCCCCGGGTAAGTCATATCAGTTTGTATCTTTTGAGAGATTTCAAAAGAAAGACTAGCTGCTCTTTCATCATTCACCTTTTCACTCTCTACAATCACCCTTAATTCTCTACCAGCTTGAATCGCATAGGCTTTTTTCACACCACTAAATCCAAACGCGATTTCTTCCAGATCTTTCAATCGCTGAATATACGAATCCAATACCTGTCTTCTCGCTCCTGGTCTAGCTCCACTAATCGCATCACAAACTTGTATAATCGGAGAAATCAAAGACGTCATTTCTACCTCATCATGATGCGCCCCAATAGCATTGCACACTTCGGCTTTCTCTCCATATTTTTCTGCCCACTGCATCCCTAATATAGCATGCGGCACCTCTGTTTCAGTCTCCGGCACTTTCCCTATATCATGTAACAATCCAGCTCTTTTTGCTAATTTTGGATTCAAACCTAACTCTGCTGCCATCACTCCACACAACTTAGCCACCTCACGCGAGTGCTGTAATAAATTCTGACCATATGAGGAACGATACTTCATTCTACCTACCATCTTGATCAACTCAGGATGCAATCCATGAATCCCTAAATCAATAACAGTACGCTTCCCGACTTCGATTATTTCTTCTTCGATTTGCTTTCTTGTTTTCTTCACCACTTCTTCAATTCGCGCTGGGTGAATACGACCATCTGTTACTAATTTATGCAATGACAATCTCGCTACTTCTCTTCTTACAGAATCAAAACAAGATAAGATAATTGCTTCAGGAGTATCATCTACTATAATCTCCACTCCGGTAGCAGCCTCTATCGCTCTAATATTTCTTCCTTCCCTACCGATGATTCGTCCTTTTACATCATCGCTTTCGATATTAAAAACAGAAACACAATTCTCTACCGCTTCTTCTGTACCTATTCGCTGAATCGTATTTATAATTACTTTTTTAGCCTCTTGTTGCGCCGTAAGCTTAGCCTCTTCTATAGCAGTTTGTACCAAAGTCATAGAATCTGCCTTTGCCTGCTCTTTAAGTGACTCAATCAATTGCCCTTTAGCTTCATCAGCAGACAAGCCCGAAATAACTTCTAATTGCTGTACCTGGCTCTTGTGAAGTTTATTGATTTCGTTCTTCTTTTTCTCCAGATACTCATTTCTATGATTATAGTTCTTTATCTTTTCTTCTAAACTAGCGTTTAACTTTTTGTTTTTCGCTAATTCGTTAGAAACTTGTGATTCTTTATCTCTGGTCCTTTTTTCGGCCTCTGCCATTTTTTTATCTCTCGAAAAAATAACTTTTTCATGTTCGGATTTCAATTCGATAAACTTCTCTTTAGCCTGTAAGATTTTATCTTTCTTAATGGACTCTCCTTCACTCTTTGCGTCTCTAATAATGCTTTCTGATGTCTTTTTTGCATTACCAATTAATTGAGATGCTCTATTGCGTTCAAGAACCTTGGCTATAGCAAAACCTATTCCCAAGCCAATTATTCCTGCCACAATCAAAAACATAATGTTATCCATAATTTCAAATCTATATTTAAATAAAAAAAAGCCTGCACTAGTATTGGTTTTGTATAAACTCTGTAAAAACAGGTTTAGGGCTAACAAGCTGATCAAGGATCCCCTCTAAGGAGGCTTGCTTTTACAACTTAAACTCACCCTTTTTAATTAATTCTTGTTGAGTTTATCAAAAAATAACAACTAGTGCAGGCAGTAACCTTGTTATTTTGTATTTCTTATGAACTTGATGACAATTTATCCTGAAGCATCTCATTGAGCAGAATTAATCTGTCTGTTACTTCATTCATATCGTTATCTTTATCTATTGTTTTTTGTTCTACTTGCGCTGCAAATTGCAAGGCACACATAGCCAAAACGTCTTGTTTATCTCTTACCGCATAACTCTGCTCAAACTGCTTAATCATTGCCTCAATTTTCTTTGCCGCTTTTCTCAACCCTTCTTCCTGATCCGGACTAATTGTTAACGGATACACTCTATCTGCAACTGATAATTTTATTTTTAACTTATCGGTCATATTTTACTATTCAGATAATTGAGCAATACACACATCGATTTCCTTTATTAAGGAATTTATCTTAAGCTTTGTTTCTCTTCTATATTTCTCACTGCCTAATATAGCATTAGCATTTTTCAGAGCAGTGTACTTCTCTTCCCATTGCCTGATTTGATCTTCCTGAAAACCTGATTTATCATTCAGATTTTCGATGGTTGCCTTGAGCTCAATATTTTGCTTTTCCAAAGAATCACATTTTTGGACTAACTTCTCTATCTTACTTTCAAGAGCATTAACTATGTCAATCAGATTACTACTCATTTATATAACGCCAATACTTATCGGTACAAAGTTAAGATACCCATTCAAAAAAAACAATAGTTTTTAAACTAATTTAAAGTGTCTCAAAATACTGACCATTAAAGGGCTTTAACATTTCATTAATACCAGCTTTTTTTTCAAAAAAACGCTTTATTTACCCTATGGTTTCTTTTTGCAGCACTTGGTTTACTTTAGTCAGAGAAGAAGCTATGATTTGATGCATATCATAATACCTATATTCTGCCAGCCTACCTCCAAAAATAATATTTTCCAAACACATAGACGCTTCTTTATACTTCTTAAAAATTTCCTGATTCTTATGATCATTCACAGGGTAATACGCTTCTTTTTTTAGTGTCCAGGCTTCTGGATACTCTTTTGTAATAACAGTCTTATCTTGTTTTCCAAAATCAAAATGTTTATGCTCTATGATTCTTGTATAATCATATGTTTTGTCATTATAATTTACAACCGCATTACCCTGATAATTATCCGTATTTAATATTTCATGTTCAAAACGAAGCGAGCGGTACTCCAATGCCCCGTATTTAAACCCAAAAAATTCATCTATCTTACCAGTATACACCACTTTTTTTGCCAATGCTTCCAGTACAGAACGTTCTTCAAAGAAATCTACCCCTGTCCTAGTTTCTATTCCTTCTAAAAGTCCATTTATTATCGTATTGTACCCTCCTTTAGGAATTCCCTGATAGCGATCATTAAAATAATTATTATCAAAAGTAAACCGAACAGGGAGGCGTTTTATAATAAAAGCAGGTAATTCTACAGCCTTCCTACCCCATTGCTTTTCTGTATACTCTTTGATTAAAGTATCATAAATATCTTTTCCTACTAAAGACAAGGCTTGTTCTTCCAGGTTTTCAGGGGACTTGGTTCCATAAGTCTCTATTTGCTTATTAATAATCCTCTTAGCTTCTGCCGGTGTTTTCACCCCCCATAACTGATAGAATGTATTCATATTAAAAGGAAGGTTGTATAACTTTCCTTTTGAAAACGACAATGGGGAGTTTATATAATTATTAAATGAAGTAAACTGATTTACATAGTCCCATATCTTCTTATCATTGGTATGAAAAATATGCGCTCCGTATTTATGAACTTCTATGCCTTCTATATGCTCGCAATAGACATTTCCTCCCAGATGATTTCTTCTATCAATTACCAGACATTTTTTCTTTCTTTTCGTCATCTCATGGGCAAAAACACTCCCAAACAACCCGGCTCCTACTATCAAATAATCATATTCTCTTCTTTCCTCTTTGCTATCCTTAATCATGTTTGACTTGTATATTAGAGCCCAAAATATAATTTTTATTATACCTGAAAGAATTAAAAAAGAAATTTTATCAAATCAAACACCTAACTTGATTCTTTAGCAAACCCGTTTCAAGAAATAAAATAACATGCTGATTTATCCCGTTACTACATAAAAAAATAAACTGTATATTCCCCCTCCCAAATACCAACCAAACTCAACCGATGAATAAAAAATTTTTTATTTCCAGGAACTACAAATCTGTTTTTAATGCAGCTGGAAAGGCTAAAATTGATTGTGAAGATATTTTAAAAGAAATAAGTTTTCGTAACATAGGTTTTTCTCAATCAGCAATCCCTAACTCTGCCATAGGTACTATTAAAAACTTTTTCGGTATTACATATGCATTGTTACGACTCCCGGTTAAAAGCACACTATGTACGCAATATCCTTTTAACAAATTCAGAAGTTACATCATAGCAATAGCTAAACTAAAAAATTGTTCTATTATTACAATTGTACACGATGTAAGAGCTTTAAAAGGGCGAACAAACAACATACAAAAAGAGTTAGACAAGATCATTACTACAGATGCGATTATTGTACATAACGAATCTATGAAGCAGTGGTTTCTGAATCAGGGAACTTCTATCCCTATTACTGTACTCGATATTTTTGACTATCTACCATCCAAAGGAATTCCGATGCAAAATGACACACATGCTACTGATCAAAAATATGAAATTGTATATGCTGGTGGGTTTGCACATGGAAAAAATGCCTATATCTATGATCTGGATACCGTACCCAATCAACATTTTAGTATGAAATTATATGGCGTAGGGTTTGATTACGATAAACTTCGTGTAAAGAAAGAAGATTCGATTATTTCTTATGAAGGAGCTTTTCCCTCTGATGTAGTCGCGTATCACATAAAAGGTTCTTTTGGGTTGGTATGGGATGGAATATCCACCGAAGAATGTTCTGGTCAATATGGTCAGTATCTAAAATACAACAATCCGCACAAAACCTCTCTCTACATTTTATGTGGACTTCCTATTATTGTATGGGATAAAGCCGCTATTAGCGATTTTGTCTTAAAAAACAATATTGGTATTACTGTATCCAACCTTGAAGATCTCGATAATCAATTACAAAAAATAACTGAACAGGAGTATCTATCCATGAAAGAGAACATTTATAAGATAAGAACTAAAATCGGCTCTGGAGGGTTTCTCAAAAACGCTATAAGCGAAGCACTAGAAAACATCTGATATAAAACAAATTACACTGTAGTAAAACACATCAGGCAATAGACCGGAAATGATTTTTAATTCTGAAGCCCGTTTCAGAACATTTAAATCTCGATTATCGCGTAAATTTTAAGTAGCTTTATACTCAAAAAACTCATTACACCAAATATGCGAGTACTATCATTTTTCATTTTATTTATATCTTCTTTTGTTTTTGCTCAAAAAAAAGTTCCAAATGATTACTTCATGAATCCATTGGACATCCCATTAGCTACCTCTGGTACTTTTGGAGAATTGAGATCGAATCACTTTCATTCAGGAATAGATTTAAAAACACAAAAACGAGAAGGCTTAAATGTATACGCCGCTGCATCAGGTAGAATCAGCAGAATCAAAGTTTCCCGTTTCGGCTATGGTAAGGCTTTATACTTGACCCATCCTAATGGATATACAACTGTTTATGCACACTTAAAAAAATTCGCCCCTGAAATAGAAGCTTATGTAAAGAAAAAACAGTACACAAAAGAATCGTATCAAATAGAATTGTTTCCTAAGTCAGAATCCTTTAAAATTAAAAAAGGTGACATTATTGGTTACAGTGGAAATACTGGAGGCAGTGGAGGTCCACACCTTCATTTCGAAATTAGAGATTCCAGCGCTCGTCCTATGAACCCAATGAGTTTTGGTATCGATGTTAAAGATTCCAAGAAACCAATAATTAACAGTGTTTGGGTCTATACACTCGGAAATAACACACATGTTAACGGACACCAAAAGCCACAACGGCTAACATTGTCCCCACAAAAAGATGGTACATATACCGCTTCCAAAATTCATGCAATTGGAAATATTGGTATTGGTATTTCTACAATTGATCAACAAGATTTAACAACAAATAAGAATGGAATTTTCTCTATCGAAACTTTTGTGAACGGACAAAAGAATTTTTCACTGGAAATGAATCGATTTTCTTTTGCTGAAACCAGATATATTAACCGCCTTATTGATTTCTCTTATTACAAACAAAATAGCAGTAGAATCAGTAAGCTTTTTATTGAAAGAAACAATCCTTTATCTATCTATAAAGACGTTCTTAATAAAGGAGTGATTACAATTCAGGACAGCCTCTCCTATTCTATTACTATCAAAGTAAAGGATTTTAAACAAAACACCTCTACCATCGTTATTCCTGTTGACGGAAAGCAAGTTGATAACGTAATTAAAAACGAAATTTTAAAAACGTCTTATTATGCTAAACCAAGTCAGAATTTCACCTATTCTGCTAATGGTTTCAACCTTCTAATTCCTAAAGGCAGTTTATATGAAGATGTTTTTCTAGATATTACCACAAAAGGAGATACTATTAAAGTACACAATAGTAAAACTCCACTTCATAAAAAAATGACTTTAGTCTTTGACGTTTCTAAATACACAGAAAAAGACAGAAAAAAATTATTCATAGGAAGAGTTAATAACAGAAAACCTCCTTCTTACCAAACAACCAGCAAAAAAGGAAGTAAGTTCTCCTTACGAACAAAATCATTTGGTACCTATAGTCTTTTCTCAGACACAAAAAAACCTACTATTGTCCCTATCAATGTAGCTGATAAAAAATGGATGACACAAGCTCAGTATTTAAAATTAAAAATAAACGATTCTGAAACAGGAATCTCTAGCTACAGAGGAACCATCAACGGGAAGTTTATTTTAATGGAATATGATTACAAAACAGGGATGCTTGTCTATGACTTTAATGACAAAATTATCAATGCTTCAGAAAATAAATTTAAACTTATTGTGTTAGATAAGGTAGGAAATAAATCAACCTATGAAGCGACTTTCTTCAGAAAACCATAACCAGACATTTTGAAAAAAACATATTTCTATTTCTTCGTATTTGTTTTTGGATGTATCCTGACATCTACTGCACAAACATCTTACCTAAAAGGTATTGTATTAGATGAAGCTAAAACTCCGATTGCCGGAGCAACCATTTCTTATGAAGATCATGGAGTGCAATCTGACAAATCAGGGGTTTATGAATTAGAGATCCCTTCTAACAAGGAAATTACCGTAATAATTTCTCATATCGGTTTAAAAAATCTAACCTTTACTATTAAATTAGAGGAAAATCAGGAATATGAATTAAACCCGGTCCTTAAAACAGACATTCAACAAATCGGAGAAGTTGTGATCTCTGGTAGAGAACGAAAAGCTGTACAAGGAATTACCACACTAGATCCTGAGACTATCAGAATTACTCCCTCTGCAAATGCTGGAGTAGAAGGACTTCTAAAAACCCTCCCTGGTGTCAGCTCTAATAATGAATTGAGTACACAATATTCGGTTAGAGGGGGAAACTTTGATGAAAACCTTGTTTATGTAAACGAAATAGAAGTATATCGTCCTTTTTTAATTCGCTCCGGGCAACAGGAAGGGCTTAGTTTTGTCAATTCTGACCTGGTCCATAATGTCGATTTTTCCTCTGGTGGATTTCAGGCTAAATATGGAGATAAGTTATCTTCGGTATTAGATATTACCTATAAGCGTCCTACCCGTGTTGGGGGTAGTGCAGATATGAGTTTATTAGGCGGTAGTGTCTCGGCTCATGGTATTTCTAAAAACAAAAAATTAGCGGCAGTTATCGGTCTTCGTTACAGAGATAATAGCTTATTTGTAAAAGCAAAGCAAACAGAAACAAATTTTCGACCGAAATTTGCAGATGTTCAGACTTACATTTCCTACAACCTTTCCAAAAAGTTTGAAGTTGGGTTTCTTGGGAACTTAGCAATTAACACCTATGATTATGAACCACTAACCCGACAAACTAATTTTGGAACAATACAAAGACCCATTGCCCTCTCTGTTCATTATAATGGGCAGGAGGAAGATAAATACAATACATACTTCGGAGCTTTAAAAGGAACCTATAGAGTAAATGATGAACTCACTTTAAAACTAATTTCATCTATTTACCAAACTCAGGAACAAGAATACTATGACATTCTCGCCTTTTATAGACTGGGGACAGTAAACACAGATATAGGAAGTGAGAATCTTGGTGAAATCGAATTTACCAAAGGAATTGGTTCACAATTAACACATGCTAGGAATGATCTGGATGCCTTAATCATGAATGTGCAGCATAAAGGATCTTATATTAAAAATCAAAATCAGATAGAATGGGGTGTTCGATATACAAAAGAAGATATTAGAGATCGAATTCAAGAGTATGAAATTATAGATTCTCTTGGTTTTTCTGTTCGTCCTCCTCTCCCCGATTATAAGAATGAACAACCTTACATTCCTTATGCCAGTCCTATTGTTCCTTTTACAAGCATCAGAGCAACAAATGCTACAAAAATTGATCGTATGTCCGGTTTTGTTCAATATAGCTACAGAGGTCATATTAACGATCATGAATTTTGGACAAATGCCGGAGTAAGAGCACAAAGTTGGCAGGTTACTGACCGGGATACCAAAAGTGATCAGCAGGTAGTGATAAGCCCCAGAGCACAGATTGCTATAAAGCCAAACTGGAAATCAGATATGATTTTTCGCCTATCAGGAGGATGGTATCACCAACCACCATTTTATAGAGAACTAAGAGATGCTACCGGAACCATCAGACCAGAGGTAAAAGCTCAGGAGTCTATTCATATTGTACTAGGTAATGAATACAGTTTTGAGCTTTGGGAAAGACCCTTTAAGTTAACCTCTGAAGTATTTTATAAAAAACTTACTGATGTAAACCCTTATACGATAGAAAATGTACGAATCCGATATCGTGCTGACAATAATGCCAAAGCCTATGCACAGGGACTTGATCTAAGAATTAATGGAGAATTTGTTCCTGGTACGGAAAGCTGGGTGAGTTTAGGTTACTTAAAAACAGAAGAAAATATTGACAACAGAGGGTATATTTCCAGACCTACAGATCAACGCCTAAAAATAGGATTACTATTTCAGGATTATGTCCCTACCATTCCCAACTTAAAAATGTACCTCAATCTCTTATATCAAACCGGGGTTCCAGGAGGTTCTCCCAGCTATGCAGATCCTTACGATTTTCAAACACGATTAAGAGACTATAGAAGAGCTGATTTAGGAATCTCGTACGTACTCAAAGATCAAAACCAAACCTATAGAAAAGGACATTTTCTGAATTATTTTAAAGAATTAACACTGGGGCTTGAAGTTTTCAATCTATTTGATAACCAAAACTCTATTACTAACACATTTGTCAGAGACGCATCAAGTCAATTACAATATGCCATTCCAAACTTTTTAACTCCTCGTCTTTTAAATTTCAGGATTGGTATGAAATTTTAAACTTAATTAAAAAAATCTATCATAAAAAAAGAGACCTTTTCAGGGCCTCTTTTCATTTTATAAGGTATTTTTTTATGCGCCTGAAATTATTTTTTGCAATACAGATACTACATACTCTATTTCCTCCTTGGTATTAAAAATAGAGAATGAAAATCGCACTGAAGGGTTACACAAATCTGCTTCATCTAATACCTCAACTAATACATGAGAGCCTTTACTACTTCCACTCTGACAAGCGCTCCCTTTAGAGCAAGCAACTCCGTTAATATCCAGGTGAAATAACAATATTTCTCTTTTATCTTCCGAAATGGGAATATTTACATTTAATAAATTATAAGTACTATGTGAAGGGTCATCACATTTCGCATTGAATTTTATTCCTTCAATATTATTTTTTAGCGTATCGATAAAATGTTGCTTAAGTTCTAATACATACGCTTTTTCTTCTGCTAATTTTTCATTTGTGATCCGCAGTGCTTCATCCATTCCTACAATATTATGAACACACTCTGTCCCTCCTCTTATTCCGCGTTCCTGGCTTCCTCCAAAAATAAGTGGCTTTAACCCTGAGTTTTTCCTTACATAAGAAAAACCAACTCCTTTAGGTCCATGAAATTTATGAGCACTTGCGGCTGTAAAATCTACATTAAGTTTACTTAAATTTACTTCATAATGTCCTATTGCCTGTACCATATCACAATGAAATAATGCATTGTATTCCCTACTTAGGTCTCCTACTTTTTCTACATCCAAAATAGTTCCTATTTCATTATTCACATACATAAGACTAATCAAAGTCTTATCTGTACTATTTTTCAAAAGCGATTCTAAATGATCGTAATCTACACTCCCGTCTCTATTAATTTTGACATAGCTTACAGTAACTCCGCAATACATTGCTAATTCCTGTACGGTATGCAATACTGCATGGTGTTCTATTTTAGAAGTAATAATATGTTTCACTCCTAAATCTCTAACAGCACTGTTTAATGCTAAATTATCCGCCTCGGTACCTCCTGATGTAAAAATAATTTCAGAAGCTTTGACCCCTAGTGATTTCGCTATATTCTTACGTGCTTGTTCTATGTAATTCTTAGCTGATCGCCCATACCCATGAGTAGAAGATGGATTTCCATAATCTTCTTTTAATACGGCAACCATTTTATCTATTACTTCCTGTCTTAATTCCGTAGTGGCGGCATTGTCTAAATAAACTTTTCTCATGTTTTATTTTAGTTTTTTTAAACAAAAAGAAACGTATCCCGAGATAGGAAAAGACCCGTTATCCTTTTATAAATTTTCTTTACTTTCCAGCAAAGCTAGTTTAAATAAAATTATTTTCCTCACGCTACCCTATAATCTTTCAATTCCTTTATTTTTGTCAAAAAAAATAAATTTTCTGTAATAACTCATTTTTTTTAACGTCTTTAACAACGCTTCTGATGATATTACTATAATTGATCAGTAAAAGGTTATTACACTAAAAATAATATACATGAAGAGATTCTCTTATTTATTACTTGCACACCTCTTATTGGTTTCCTGTGATGACGGAGATATATTAGTTTCCAGTTTTAATTTTGACGATAGTAGTTTGGAAATCTGTAATGGGGCAAAAAAAAATGAGTTTGTCGCTTATAAAATAAACTCGGATGTTAATGAAGCTATTTCATATAACTTTATCAGTGACGCCTTCTCTTTAAGCAAAGAAACACCTACTCCAATTACAATAAAACTCGATGGAGAGACAAACATCCTGGTTTATAGAAAATTCACTGACAAAATTGATAAATCCTACTTTTGTAATACCATTCCTCCTAGCGGAGTATCCGTCATTGAGGAATTAGTTATCAAAGAAGGAAATGCTGTCATCTCTACTAAAATCATATTAGAAGATGATAACGACGGAGTTCCTGCTGAAGATGAAGACCTTAATAAAGATGGAGATTTCACCAATGATGACACGGATCAGGATGGTATTCCTAATTTCAAGGACCAAGATGATGATAACGATAACATCCTAACCAGTGCCGAATTACCTAATGATATCCCTGATGATGATTCTCCCAGAGATACTGATGGTGACGGTATCCCTGATTATTTAGAAAGTGATGATGATGATGATGGTATTCCTACCAGAAATGAAGACACTAATCAAAACGGGAATCCCAGAGATGATGTAAATGGTGACAACATTCCTGATTATAGACAAAAAGAAGCTACTGATACTAATATAGAAATGCCCGCTTCTCTAAACAATACTGTAAAGACCACTTATCAAACTATTATTACTATTAATAATATTGTTATTGATGGTAATAATCAGAACTTTGAGGATGATAGTTTTTCTTTCGGAACAAAAGAAACAACAAAATCTATAGAAACAAAAAAAGAATAACAACACACTACCTAATAAAAACAAATGATTCGTAACTCGTATATTTTATCGTTATGCTTTTCGCTTATTCTTTTTATAAGTTGTAGTGAAGGTGAGATTATAAATCAACCTATCGATTTTTCTGCTGCTATGCAAAACTGTACGAACGATAGTAGTAATAGTTTTGTGTTTTACAAAATAAAAGATGATAACAAAGAATTTCTTTCATTAAATTTCACTAGTACTTCTTTTAATATAAATACAATCCCTAGTAAACCAGTAACAGTTCCTCTTAATAGTTCTACTAATATTGTTACCTATCGTGCTTTTAACAAAGTTATAAATGGAGATACTTATTTTTGCTCTAGTATTCCCCCCAGTGATGCCAATGTGATCAATGAATTTATTAGTACTAATGGAACTGCGGTCATCACCTACACCTTAAAAACAACAACTGATACTACAGAAATTCATTCGAGAACTGTTGATTTATTCAATATCACCTTAGAAGGACCCGACATTAATTACAGGGTCGAAAAATTAAGCCTGGGGACCGACGAAGTAGTTATTGACAAATAAAAAAAGAACCTGTATTACTTGTTTGGATTTTGGACAATGTATATTTCCGTAGCTCCTAATCCATATTTTTTATAGTCTGCTTCTGATATCCGAATGTTATCAAAACGTCTAAACAAGGTTTTTAACTCTTCTTTCAAAACTCCCTGTCCAACTCCATGAATAAACACTATTCGGGGGATTCTTTTCGCGATTGCAAAATTCAATTGTCTTTCTGCTGTATCAAGTTGAATTGTCAATATATCATAATTCGACATCCCCTTTTTAGATTTTACAAGCTTATGAATATGTAAATCGACTTCCATCGGAGGAAGATTTCTCTCTTTTCTCTTTATTGGCGCTTTCTTTTTAGTTTTCTTTTTAAAATCCTCTTTTTGCTGTAAGTTATCATATACCTGTTGATATGATGGAAGTTCCATTGCCCCCTGATCAATTTTAACAACTTCGGTACTCAAAAAACTTAACAAAAAACCTTGCTCAGTTTCTAAAGTAATTTCTTCCCCTTTAACTGCCACTACGATTCCTGTTAGAGGCTCATCAATTAAAGAAACCACATCCCCCTTTTTCAACATATTTTATTCTTCTTCTAAAAATTCTTCTTTTACAAAACTCTCTTCTTCCTTTATCGTTTTAGAAGTTATTCTCGTATTAAACAAAAATAATCCACTCATCAATAATACGATTCCTATTACCTGAAAATAATAATTCTTATCGGTTTTGGATACCTCATAGAGCAAGAGACCTCCTCCAATTATTACGAAAAGAAAACTACTGTACTTTTTTATTTTTTGCATATTCATAGTGCAAACATATTAAATTATACTTTTTAAAACATTAACATTTTCTTAGAAACACATTATGTATATTGCGTTCATAAAAGGGGAAACATCTAACATCAATTACCTAATTTATTTTTTTTACCAAAAATGGTATTGATTTTGGCATCATACTCCTTAGATAACAATTAAGTTTTTAAGCAGCTTGCTTCGTGAAAAATAAATACTTTTCTGCCTAACTAAAAATTGTTCGGCATTGATTGTATGAGATGTGGTTTTCAAAGAGCCTTATTATTACTTCTAAAAAAGTGATTTTTTAAAGGCTTTTTATATACCCCCAGCAATATATCCACTTCTTATATTGTATTTATATTCTTAGTTGTTAATTTTTTTGTTAGATTTAAAGGTGATTCTTTAATAAAAAAATTACGGATCACTAATCGCATACTTACAATTATTGTAAGGTATTTTATAAAAATGAATATTATCTTTAATTAAATTAAACCTATGGAAAGTAACCCAACCAGACCTAAGAATTATTTAGTAGAATCTATTTTAGCAACATTATTTTGTTGCCTACCATTAGGAATTGTTGCTATCATCAAAGCCTCTAATGTAAACTCTGCATATGACTCTGGTAATTTTGCCGAAGCAGAAAAAGCTTCTGCCGAAGCTAAAAAATGGATGAGATATGCTGTAATTGGTGGTGCTGTTTTTATCGTATTATATATCCTTTTCATAGTATTAGTTGGTGGAATGGCTGCTTTAGGAGGAGGATCATACTAGAGAGATTCGTACTAAATGAATAAAAAACATATATACATAGGGATAGGAGTTATATTGCTTTTATCCCTATATTATTTATACAACCCACTAGAAAGCAATATTTTCCCTAAGTGCCCTTTTTATTGTTTAACAGGACTCCATTGTCCCGGATGCGGAAGTCAAAGAGCAATGCATCAGTTATTGCATTTCAATATTATTGAAACCATCAACCACAACGCCCTATATATTTTGGGAATTACTGTTATTCTTTACAATTTTGGAATTCAGTTCGTCAACAAATACTTCCAAAAAAAATATTATAACTATATACACCACCCCAAAACCCCTTTAATCATCGGAATCATTGTAATCTTATTTTGGATTCTAAGAAACATAGATGTATATCCTTTTACTTTTTTAGCACCATAATTAGGCAATATGGTCAACAAACAGTCCGTATCTTTGTTACCCATAACACTTTCTTCTTATGACGATACTTTAGTCTGACAAAATACTCTTATAAAAACAAAATCTTAACCTTTTAAAATAACGATTCAGAGTATAAAATAACAATGATGCTAAATCCCTGTTACTCTGCTGATAATATTAAATTAAAAAAGGGGAAAAATCCCCTCCTTAGTACGTTGTTTTACATCAAATTAAACCTTACATTTGTTATTAAGAAATGATCTTAATAAGAACATTTATTACCCTATCAGTATCAACCCGTTTAATAAATTAATCAACATATTTAGAAAATATTACTGTTTGGTAATTTTCTTGTTCATTAGGTCATTATCAACTTGCTAATAAACATAACCATGAAAAAAAGAACTCCACTCAAATTATCTGACTTTCTTAATAAAATAAGTCCTTTAAATATTCTGATAATAACATTTGCTTTGGCTTTGTTATTAACTTATTTAGGTTTTGAATTAGGTCGATCGTATGCTGCACTAACTCATATTGGGCAGTAAGGCACGTCAGTACTATCAATAAATGATTGCATAAAGATCTTTTTTATTTCAAAACGGTTTCTTGAGTGTATTTAAATCCTGATACTATCAGCAACCTTTCGAGAAACAGCTCAAAATACTTATACTTTTTCCAAGTATATAAGATTACATCAAAAAACGATACAGTGAAATATTATATCAAATAAAAAACCTCGTGAAAAACGAGGTTTTTTATTTCGAGGCAAACCTCGATGTATTTTACATTTCGATTATCGAGTAAAAATACATTGTTTATTTTTCGAATTGCTTCAATGTGTTTGTTATGATAGCCACACAATCCAGCAACTGTTCTTTATTCATTACTAATGGTGGAGCAAAACGGATAATGTTTCCATGAGTTGGTTTTGCTAATAATCCATTTTCTTTTAATGCTACACAAATGTTCCATGCAGTATCACTTTCTTCTGTATCATTAATCACAACTGCATTGAGAAGCCCTTTTCCTCTTACTAAAGTAGCAATGCTTGAATCTTTAATATATGTCTCTAGCTCTGATCTGAACAAGCGACCAAGTTCCTCTGCATTTTCTGCTAACTTTTCTTCTTTTACCACTTCTAAGGCTGCTATTGCAACCGCAGCAGCTACTGGATTCCCTCCAAAAGTACTCCCGTGATTTCCTGGCTTTATAACATCCATAATAGCATCATTAGCCAACACTCCTGATACAGGATATGCTCCTCCACTCAATGCTTTTCCTAGCACTAATATATCTGGAGTTACATTTTCATGATCTACCGCAAGTAACTTTCCTGTTCTGGCAATTCCTGTTTGTACTTCATCTGCAATAAAAAGTACATTATGCTTTTCACACAAAGCTTTCGCTTTTGCTAAATATCCCTCAGAAGGAACATATACTCCTGCTTCTCCCTGAATAGGCTCTACTAAAAACCCAGCCACATTTTTATTCTTCGCTAATGCTTCTTCTAATGCTACTAGATTATCGTATTCAATTTTTATAAAACCATTGGTAAATGGTCCGAAATTTTTTCTCGCTACTGGGTCATTAGAAAATGATATGATCGTAGTAGTTCTTCCATGGAAGTTATTCTTACAAACTATAATCTGCGCCTCATTTTCAGAAATACCTTTCTTCTCATAAGCCCATTTTCTACATAATTTCAATGCTGTTTCTACAGCTTCAGCCCCAGTATTCATTGGTAATAACTTATCAAAACCAAAAAACTCTGTCGCAAACTTTTCGTACTCTCCTAATCGATCATTATAAAAAGCTCTGGAAGTCAATGTCAGAGTTTGAGCCTGTTCCACCATTGCTCCCACTATCTTAGGGTGACAATGTCCCTGATTAACCGCAGAATACGCACTTAAAAAATCATAATACTTTTTACCTTCTACATCCCATACATGAACTCCTTCTCCTTTACTCAATACCACAGGAAGTGGATGGTAATTATGAGCTCCGTATTTATCTTCTAAATCAATTAATTCTTGTGATGACTTTTTATTTAAAATTGCCATTATTATCACGTATTAAAATAAAACTTTTCGATTCCTACTTTGAATACTACTCCAGGAGAGAAATCATCCTAAATGAAGTTGAGCGCAAATTACTAAATCTTTATTAATTTTTTCATTTCAAAACGACCTTTATCTTAGCAATTATCCTATTTTTGCGCTTATATTTATAGTAAACTATTAAAATAAAGGAAGCTGATTGCAACATTCTATAAACAACCAAAGTTATTTATAGTACACGTATATTTTTAACTAAAATTAGCTATCAATCGAGCAATAAATGAGAAACTCATTCAAAAAAATACTTACTTTACTAATCTTATCTGGTTATTTATATAGTAATAGTGGATGTGAAAGAGATGATATTTGTTCAGCAGATACTCCAACAACGCCAAAACTTGTTATTAGATTTATTGATAACATCACCAATACAGAAGTAAAAAACCCGGTACAATTAGAAGTTAAAGCAATCGATTCCACAATTAATGAACCATACGATTATGGAGAAATCGCTGAAGGTAATATCATGATTCCTCTGAATACGAATTCTACGGTAACCAAATACGAACTTACCATTAATTCTCAGAACGAAAATCCTGCCCTTATTAATAGAGACACGATTAGTATAGAATATACCCCTGTAGAAGACTATGTAAGTAGTGCCTGCGGTTTTAGGGTTACGTTTGAAGGAATCACAAGTGAAGAGGTAATAGAACAACCAACAGAAAACAACTGGATTAAACGTATAAGTGTCGAAAGATCAAATATAACAGATGAAGAAAGTGCGCATATTTTTATTTATCATTAGCCTATGCCTTACCAATAGTATTTGTAGTCAAAATGCACAAAAAAAAGCTACAGATACCCTACCACCGGCAGAAAAATATGGCATTCGAGCTGGTATTGATGTAGCAAAAATTATTAGAAGCTCTTTTGATGATGATTATTCGGGTTTTGAAATAGTTGCAGATTATAGAATATATAAAAACTTTTATATTGCTACTGAATTCGGAAATGAATCACTCAACAGAAAAGAAGAAAATATCACTGTAAAAGGTGCTGGAAATTATATCAATTTTGGATTTGATTACAATGCTTATAAAAATTGGTATGGAATGCAGAACAATATTTATTTCGGTCTAAGATATGGGTATAGCAATTTTGATCAAAATTTAGTAGCATACAAAATTTTTACCGGAACAGATTATTTTGGGGATACTACAAGAACGGAAGCTATAGAAACTACCGGGCTAAATGCAGGGTGGGTTAGCTTATTATTCGGAATAAAAGTAGAAGTACTAAACAATCTATATTTAGGTGCTAATATTTCTCTAAAAAGAATGATACATGAAAAACAACCTAGCGGATATGACAACTTATATATTCCTGGGTTTGGAAAAACCAATGATATAGGAGACTATAATGTCGGTTACGGATATTCTATTAGCTATATGATCCCTTTCTTTAAAAGGAGAAAATAAAGAAGTAAAAACTACTTAGAACAATAACTACAAGAACATTTCTTTCTTTTTCGTATCTCTTTCCAATTGAAAAGGTGGGCAACAATAAGTAAAATAGTTGCTATTAAATGACTCCCTTTCTCTATTGTTGGGTGTTCTATTAAAATCCCCAGTAAAAACAATAAAACAGCTCCGATTAACATAAACAAAACACTCTTTTTTTTATGGTAACTAACATATCCTCGGATAATCGCTATTGCCGCTATAGAAACACTTGACAAAATCAACCCCATCTCTGTTAATGAGTTTTCCAAAAAACTCATTCCAAGCAGAGGAAAAAACATAATAATAAATGGCAATGCAATACAATGCATAACACATAAAAAAGAGGCTGACAACCCTAAAAGATCCCAATTAATGGAAGGAAAAATTTTATTCATAATTATTTTTATATCTAACTAGTATTATATGGAGATGAAATAGGATATAATTCTTTTACAAATGGCTAGGATAGAATTTTTTTGTAAATTACAAGAAAATAATTTTAACTATTGCAATCCATTTGCAATAATACAAAATATAACGTACTCATAGTAGTTTTTCGTATGAAAAAAACAAGAAACACACAGAAGCAAGATTATGTAATAGAGATTCTTTCCAAATCTAAACATACGATGTCCGCTGATGCCATATTAGAGGCTATTCCAATTAAAGTCAATAAGTCTACCGTATACAGGATATTAGATCGGTTTGTAGATAAAGGAAAAGTACATTTCGTTACCGGAGAAGATGGAAAAGCCTACTACGCCATGTGTAATAGCTGTTCTATCGAGCATGAAATGCACAATCACATACACTTTCAATGCAAATCTTGCAATACAGTGACTTGCTTACCTCATAAAATAGAAGTTCCAAATCTGGAAGATTATGAAGTAAATGAAACTCAATTTTTATTAATTGGAAAATGTAATGACTGTAAAAAAATAGAATCGTAATCAAGACGATTGTAAAAAAAAACCATCAGTATGACACTGATGGTTTTTTTATAGCCTATATCTGATTTTTTAATTATATTTTGCCTTTTTACTCCCTTTATACATTTCATATTTCACCAGTCTGGATTCTAATTTACCGTTAAAAACTTTAATTTTTCGGGAGGGGCGTAAACCTACATATTTTAACCCTTCAATATTCGATGTTATAAACCAAGCATTAGTCCCTGGGTATCCTCTTTTAAGAGTATCTCCTATTTCTCCATAAAAAACTTCAGGGTTTAACTGCAACCGTTCCCCATAAGGAGGATTGAATACCATATGTAATGTCTCTTCATTTTTCTTTTCACTTTCAAAAAAGTTACCTTCTTCGACTTTTATAAACTCTTCTAAATTTGCATTTCTAATATTATCTCTTGTTTTTCTTATAGCAGAAGGTGCTTTATCCATTGCTGTTATGCTATATTTAAAATCTCTTGTCTTATTCAGGCACGATTCTTCAATTTTTTCAAATAGATCCATATCCCAATCCAACCATTTTTCGAATGCGAATTCCTTTCGGTTTAAATTGGGCGGAATATTGCATGCAATCATTGCTGCTTCAATAGCCAAGGTACCGCTACCACACATAGGATCCATAAAATGTGACTGCCCCTTCCATCCTGATAGCAATAAAATTCCAGCTGCCAAAACCTCATTGATAGGAGCTATATTGGTAACCTGACGATATCCTCTATGGTGTAAGGACCCTCCGGAGCTATCTAATGACACTGTACACAAGTCTTGTTGTATATGAATATTAATAGTTAAATCCGGATAATCAGTATCCACATTAGGTCTTCTCCCCTTGGTATTTCTAAATTTATCTACAATCGCGTCTTTTGCCTTTAGAGATATAAAATGAGAATGGGTAAATATTGTAGAATTAACAGTGGTATAAATTGCAAAAGAATCGGAAACATCCAAATAGTCCATCCATCGGATCGATTGTATAAAAGTATAGAGCTGTTGTTCATTTCTTACTTTCTTAGTAGCAATTGGTTTTAAAATTTTAAGAGCTGTTCTCAAGCATAAATTAGCCTTATACATAAACCCTTTATCTCCATAAAAACTAACCATTCTATTACCTTCCTGGACCTTTTCAGCCCCTAAAGACCTAAGCTCATTTGCCAATATTTCCTCAAAACCATAAAAGGTTTTAGCTACCATTTTAAATCTATTGCTCACTATCTTACTATTCACTATTATTAAACCGCAAAAATACATTAATTTTGTGCCTTATGCTAAAAGATTCAACAAAGTGGTATGCATCATGGTTTGATACACCATACTACCACATACTATATAAAGACAGAGACTACAAAGAAGCACAACAGTTCATGGATAATCTCACAACTTATCTAAGTCTTGGTCCCGAAGAAACGATACTAGACCTTGCTTGCGGAAAAGGAAGACATAGTATATATCTCAACCAACTGGGGTATAATGTCACAGGAGCTGATTTATCCAAAAATAGTATTGAATATGCTTCTCAATTCGAAAATGAACGATTAAAATTCCGTGTACATGATATGTGCCAACCATATCCTGAAAAATTCGATGCTGTTTTCAATCTTTTTACAAGTTTTGGATATTTCGAAAATGAAGAAGATAATCTCAATACTATAAAAGCGATTAAATCTACTCTTAGCGAAAGAGGGTTTGCCGTTATTGATTTTATGAACGTAACCAATGTTATCAATAACCTGGTCCCCGAAGAGATCAAGGAAGTAGAGGGTATCTCTTTTCATATATCACGATATGTAAAAAACAACTACATCCATAAAGACATTACATTTACTGATAAAGGTCAGGAATACTCCTATACCGAACGTGTAAAAGCTATAACTCTTGATGACTTTCAAGTCTATTTCGAAAAGGCAAATATCCAACTACTCGATATTTTTGGGAGTTATCAGCTTCAAAAATTCAATAAAAACAACTCTGAAAGACTCATTTTAATATTCAAATAGTGTATAACTATATTTTATCTATATCATCAGTCCTATTAGGAGCGTTATTAGTTTTATTATTTAAACCTAACGATCAGAAAAAACTCAGTTTACTACTCTCATTTAGTGGTGCTTTTCTTCTGGCAGTAACTGTATTCGATTTACTTCCCGAAATTTTTGAAGAAAATCATCATTCCAAAAAAACTGGAGTATGGATTATGGTAGGAATCCTTCTCCAAAAAGTATTGGAGTATTTCTCACAAGGAGCAGAACACGGTCATGTACATATCAATAAAAAAACCAAAAACTTACCGGTTTTATTGATTACCAGTTTAACTATTCACGCTCTTCTAGAAGGGTTTCCTATGCATCATAATGATAGAATGCTTATTGGTATTATTATTCACAAAATACCAATCGCCATGATTTTGACTACTTTTTTACTGCAAACAGCAATAAAAAAGGTTACCATATTTTCCTTTTTACTGTGTTTTTCTTTAATCACTCCCCTAGGCGCTTTTATATCTGAAAGCTTTACCGCTGTTCAATATTTCTATAAAGAAACTACGGCTTTGGTTATTGGTATCTTCTTACATGTTTCTACTACTATTTTATTTGAAAGTAACGAAGGTCATAAATTTAATATAACCAAATTAGTCATTATACTACTAGCTACTATAATCGCTTATCTTATCTAAAAGCATATGTTTAGTAAAGAAGAATCAAAAAAAATACGTCAGGAATTCTGGACTTCATTTGGCAAAAAGTACCCTAGAAAATGGCTACTTTATAATACAAAAATAAAAGGAGTAACACTAAAATTTACTTTCACTACTAAGAAAGCTCAGGTATCTATAGACATTGAGCCTGAAGATGATTTTATCCGGTCATATTATTATGATAAGTTCCAATCCTTACAAAATATTCTAGAAACAGATTACCTCAGTGAAATTATCTTTGATGATTCCTATACATTAGAAAATGGGAAAATTATATCCCGGTTATACACGGAGCTACCTAAAGTAAGTGTGCACAATAAAAATACCTGGGATGACACTATGTTTTTTCTCCATAGCAACATGCTCTCTATGGAAGCCTTTTTTATTGAATACAAAGATTATATCGAAGATTAAGAACAGTCTTGTATTCTAACAATTTCTCAAGTAATCTCAGCCGTGGTCTAACCTAATACTAAAAAACCTTCTTTGATGAAACAGGAGAAGCTTTTTTAGAACTGTAACCATAATGTTCTTCCTTCAGCCCTAAGCACTGCTTATTTTCCAGCCTTTATAGACCTTTATACTAAATTGTCCTCAGTCTGATAAAACAACAGGATATCATAGCCTTTTTAAGCGATACTAAACGCTAAAACAGTTCTCTACTATAGGATGGGGGGGGGTATTTAGGCTATAGGTAGTAAGTACACCTGCTGAGAACTATACAACAAAAAAAAATGCCCTCCATTAAACAATGAAGGGCATCAAAAAAGGCGGCGACCTACTCTCCCACAGTAGTAGTACCATCGGCGCTAACGGGCTTAACTGCTCTGTTCGGAATGGTAAGAGGTGAGCCCCGTTGCTATAACCACCTTAAGTCTTTATAGCCTTGTGTTATATTTAAAAACACAACTACATAATATTTTAACATATTGATCAATATAAAACTCCTGTTTAATACTGTAAATAAAAAGCAAAATCATAAAGCAAGTCTTCACCCCGACAATAAAGCCGGGGCGCGCATAAGCCTATGGGTTATTAGTACTACTCGGCTATGACATTACTGCCTTTACACCTATAGCCTATCAACGTGATCGTCTATCACGACCCTTTAAAGAAATCTCATCTTGTGGTGGGTTTCGCGCTTATATGCTTTCAGCGCTTATCCCTTCCGAACGTAGCTACTCTGCAGTGCTCCTGGCGGAACAACAGATACACCAGCGGTTCGTCCAACTCGGTCCTCTCGTACTAAAGTCAGATCCACTCAAATTTCTAACGCCCACTACAGATAGAGACCGAACTGTCTCACGACGTTCTGAACCCAGCTCGCGTGCCACTTTAATGGGCGAACAGCCCAACCCTTGGGACCTTCTCCAGCCCCAGGATGTGACGAGCCGACATCGAGGTGCCAAACCCCCCCGTCGATGTGAGCTCTTGGGGGAGATCAGCCTGTTATCCCCGGAGTACCTTTTATCCTTTGAGCGATGGCCCTTCCATACGGAACCACCGGATCACTATGCTCTACTTTCGTACCTGATCGACTTGTAGGTCTCTCAGTCAAGCTCCCTTATGCCATTGCACTCTACGCACGATTACCAACCGTACTGAGGGAACCTTTAGAAGCCTCCGTTACTCTTTTGGAGGCGACCACCCCAGTCAAACTACCCACCAAGCACTGTCCTCATCTCTGAGTTAGGCTTCGAATAAGCAAAGGGTGGTATTTCAACAATGACTCACACACGCCTGGCGACGCATGATCGAAGTCTCCCACCTATCCTACACATTACTTATCCAAAGTCAATACTAAGCTATAGTAAAGGTTCACAGGGTCTTTTCGTCCCGTAGCGGGTAACCGGCATCTTCACCGATACTACAATTTCACCGAGCTCATGGCTGAGACAGTGTCCAGATCGTTGCACCATTCGTGCAGGTCGGAACTTACCCGACAAGGAATTTCGCTACCTTAGGACCGTTATAGTTACGGCCGCCGTTTACCGGGGCTTCAATTCAATGCCTCGCCGAAGCTAACATCTCCTCTTAACCTTCCGGCACCGGGCAGGTGTCAGGCCATATACGTCATCTTTCGATTTAGCATAGCCCTGTGTTTTTGATAAACAGTCGCCTGGACCTATTCACTGCGGCCCTGATTGCTCAGGGCGACCTTTCTCCCGAAGTTACAGGTCTATTTTGCCTAGTTCCTTAGCCATGAATCTCTCGAGCACCTTAGAATTCTCATCCCAACTACCTGTGTCGGTTTACGGTACGGGCTGCAGCCACTCGCTTTTCTTGGTAGTCGATTCGCTAAACTATCACATTAACCGAAGTCTCTGTGTACTATCAGGGTATTACTACTCCCTTCAACGTACTATTCCGTCAGTACGCGTTAACTTCTCGCCTACGTCACTTTTAACGTGGTGCAGGTACAGGAATATTAACCTGTTGTCCATCCACTACCCCTTTCGGGTTCGCGTTAGGGCCCGACTAACCCTCAGCTGATTAGCATAGCTGAGGAAACCTTAGTCTTTCGGTGGGCAGGTTTCTCGCCTGCCTTATCGTTACTTATGCCTACATTTTCTTTTGTAGATACTCCAGCAAGAATCGCCTCTCACCTTCAACGCAACTACAATGCTCCCCTACCACAGATATTTCTGTCCATAGCTTCGGTAATATGTTTATGCCCGATTATTATCCATGCCAAACCGCTCGACTAGTGAGCTGTTACGCACTCTTTAAATGAATGGCTGCTTCCAAGCCAACATCCTAGCTGTCTAAGCAGTTCAACCGCGTTTATTCAACTTAACATATATTTAGGGACCTTAGCTGATGGTCTGGGTTCTTTCCCTCTCGGACATGGACCTTAGCACCCATGCCCTCACTGCTGATAAACATTTTATAGCATTCGGAGTTTGTCAGGAATTGGTAGGCGGTGAAGCCCCCGCATCCAATCAGTAGCTCTACCTCTATAAAACTATATCAACGCTGCACCTAAATGCATTTCGGGGAGTACGAGCTATTTCCGAGTTTGATTGGCCTTTCACCCCTACCCTCAGGTCATCCCAAGACTTTTCAACGTCAACGGGTTCGGTCCTCCACTTTGGGTTAACAAAGCTTCAACCTGCCCAAGGGTAGATCACACGGTTTCGCGTCTACTCAACCTAACTTAAACGCCCTATTCAGACTCGCTTTCGCTACGGATACAGTGCTGAACACCTTAACCTTGCTAGATAAAGTAACTCGTAGGCTCATTATGCAAAAGGCACGCCGTCACCTTAATAGGCTCCGACCGCTTGTAAGCGTATGGTTTCAGGATCTTTTTCACTCCCTTATTTAGGGTTCTTTTCACCTTTCCCTCACGGTACTGGTTCACTATCGGTCTCTCAGGAGTATTTAGCCTTAGCGGATGGGCCCGCCAAATTCAATCAGGATTACACGTGTCCCGACCTACTCAGGATACTACTATCAATAAGAAGCTTACCTATACGGGACTATCACCCTCTATGGTATGTCTTTCCAAACATTTCTAATTCAATCCTTATCAAATATTGTAGTCCTATAACCCCTATATAGCCGTAGCTATATAGGTTTGGGCTGCTCCGCGTTCGCTCGCCACTACTAGCGGAATCACTGTTGTTTTCTTCTCCTCCGGGTACTTAGATGTTTCAGTTCTCCGGGTTTGCCCTCCTTACGGAGTGATATATCTTCAATATACCGGGTTGCCCCATTCGGATATCTACGGATCAATCTGTATGTGCCAGTCCCCGTAGCTTTTCGCAGCTTATCACGTCCTTCTTCGCCTCTGAGAGCCTAGGCATTCCCCATACGCCCTTAATTAGCTTATGCGTTTTGCTTTTATGCTCTTTAGTTTTTATTTACTATATTTTTTTTAACACACTTTTTTTGTGCGCTCGTATTATTTTGATCAATATGTCAATGAACGTTATAAAACAGATAATTAATTTTAAAAATCAATATCTATTCTTGTAGTATAATAAATATACTACCTTGTGGAGAATATCGGAGTCGAACCGATGACCTCCTGCGTGCAAGGCAGGCGCTCTAGCCAGCTGAGCTAATCCCCCATATATCCAAGAAGCGTCTTAAAAACTCCTACAAAATGAAGTAGCTAAACTCAACTTCTAAAATTTCCAGTATCTATAAATATGAACTTCGTAGTCTCAGGCAGACTCGAACTGCCGACCTCTACATTATCAGTGTAGCGCTCTAACCAGCTGAGCTATGAGACTGCATATCTTAATTAACAGCTTAAGACTAAAAACAAATAAGAATAACCATAATTGTATCGTAATCTCTAGAAAGGAGGTGTTCCAGCCGCACCTTCCGGTACGGCTACCTTGTTACGACTTAGCCCCAGTTACTAGTTTTACCCTAGGCCGCTCCTTGCGGTGACGGACTTCAGGTACCCCCAGCTTCCATGGCTTGACGGGCGGTGTGTACAAGGCCCGGGAACGTATTCACCGCATCATGGCTGATATGCGATTACTAGCGATTCCAGCTTCACGGAGTCGAGTTGCAGACTCCGATCCGAACTGTGATATACTTTATAGATTCGCGCCTTGTCACCAAGTGGCTGCTCTCTGTATATACCATTGTAGCACGTGTGTAGCCCAGGACGTAAGGGCCGTGATGATTTGACGTCATCCCCACCTTCCTCACGGTTTGCACCGGCAGTCTTGTTAGAGTTCTCAGCTTAACCTGCTAGCAACTAACAACAGGGGTTGCGCTCGTTATAGGACTTAACCTGACACCTCACGGCACGAGCTGACGACAACCATGCAGCACCTTGTAAGTAGTCCGAAGAAAGATCTATCTCTAAATCATGCAACTTACATTTAAGCCCTGGTAAGGTTCCTCGCGTATCATCGAATTAAACCACATGCTCCACCGCTTGTGCGGGCCCCCGTCAATTCCTTTGAGTTTCATTCTTGCGAACGTACTCCCCAGGTGGGTCACTTATCACTTTCGCTTAGCCACTCAGTCCGAAAACCAAACAGCTAGTGACCATCGTTTACGGCGTGGACTACCAGGGTATCTAATCCTGTTCGCTACCCACGCTTTCGTCCATCAGCGTCAATAAATTGTTAGTGATCTGCCTTCGCAATCGGTATTCTATGTAATATCTATGCATTTCACCGCTACACTACATATTCTAACCACTTCACAATTATTCAAGACATACAGTATCAATGGCAATTTTACGGTTGAGCCGCAAACTTTCACCACTGACTTATACGCCCGCCTACGGACCCTTTAAACCCAATGATTCCGGATAACGCTTGGATCCTCCGTATTACCGCGGCTGCTGGCACGGAGTTAGCCGATCCTTATTCGTAGAGTACCGTCAGAGCAATACACGTATTGCGGTTTCTTCCTCTATAAAAGTAGTTTACAACCCATAGGGCAGTCTTCCTACACGCGGCATGGCTGGATCAGAGTTGCCTCCATTGTCCAATATTCCTCACTGCTGCCTCCCGTAGGAGTCTGGTCCGTGTCTCAGTACCAGTGTGGGGGATCTCCCTCTCAGGACCCCTATCTATCGTAGCCTTGGTATGCCGTTACCATACCAACTAGCTAATAGAACGCATAGCCATCTCTAAGCGATAAATCTTTAATTATTTAATTATGCAATCAAATAATACTATAAGGTATTAATCCAAATTTCTCTGGGCTATCCCTTACTTAAAGGTAGGTTCTATACGCGTTACGCACCCGTGCGCCGGTCGTCAGCAAGATTGCAAGCAATCTCCTGTTACCCCTCGACTTGCATGTGTTAAGCCTGCCGCTAGCGTTCATCCTGAGCCAGGATCAAACTCTTCATCGTGAATTCTTAAATATTATTTAGATTCAACAACTATGGAATTGTGTCTTCTCAATGATGTTTCTAGTCTTAATTCTAATGCTTATATATTTCTATATACGCGCTGTCAATCAATATGTTTATGAACGTAAGTCTAATCCGAAAATTAAACCGTCTTTTCGTACGTTAAATAGGAATCGAACCTTATTAAGTATCATCAATACTTTACTCCAGTATAACTATTTTTATGAACTCTTATCCTTTCGATAAGCGGGTGCAAACATACAAACCTTTTTTGTTTCTGACAAAACTTTTTTTAAAGTTTTTTTTTTACTTTTTTATAACAGTTTTTAAATCTTAAATAAACCATAGTTTACCTAACAAAAAACTTGCTATAATTACTCAGTAACTCACACCTACTCTCACAAGAAAACATGTATTTTACCGAAACAAAAAAGTGTGCTTTTTTATGATTTTTTAAAGCAAGTATCTCTAAATACTTACTCCTTTAAAATCCCCGTTTTCAATGAACATCAGCCCCTCGGCTAAGCGGGTGCAAACATACAACCTTTTTCATATTCAGCAATACTTTTTTTGCGTTTTTTTTAACCCAAAAACAGAAAACGCTGATTTAAAAAAAGATAGAATACTAAATTAATAAAAAAACATTTACGAAGAAGTATTTTTCGCCTCTTTTATTATTTAAACAATGCTTTTTTGTTACAAAAAACAGTTTTACTTGTACGAAAACTTTATTTTATTCTTTTTTATCACTCACTTTCGGTATTGCCCACTTATTTCTTAAGTCATAAAAACTAAAATCAAGAGCTGTTTTTTGTTCATCCAGGATATTTGCCTGAAAACTTCGCTGCAAAATATCCTCTATCCAATAATCTTCTTCTACATTTATTGGATCATATCCTTTTTTTAGGGAAATATTAAATAACCTGGCCGTATTATTATACCAAAATGCTTTCCATCCACTACGATGCTCCTTTACCAAATCAAACATAGTAACTCCTGTCTGTCTATGAATTAATTTTACTAAAATCTGCCCCTCTGTACGTGTCAGTTTCTTTAATTCTGCAGTAAATTCTTCTTCCATGTATTTCTGCAGCATTTTTACGTACTTCTTTTTCTTTTTTCTCGTAGTTATTTCGGCTAACCGATCATGAAGCACACCTAACCTATCTGCTGCCAATTTAGCATAAGGATATACTTTTCTTGTTTTCCTTCTTAAGATTAAGTATTTCCTTTTCTCTAGATTATCCTTGAATTTTAGTTTTCCCAGAATAATAACTTCATCAAGGTCAATTGCATCATGTGGTATTGTATCACCTTCTATTATATAATACTGAACATACTGGGTGGTATCTTTGGGGATGATGTTTTCTTCCTGTCCATAAAGTTTGGTTAACAGTGTACATAATACTATACTAAGTACATACTTTATCATAACAGTATTTTTTAATTTCAAAATTACTAATTAAGTAATCGTAAACTATTAAAACTATGTGAATATTATTAATTTCGCATAAAAACATATAGTACGCATGGCAAAAAAAAGTATACTTAATAAAAAATCTTTAGATTTTTTAGAAAAATATCTAAATAATGCTGCTCCTACCGGGTATGAATGGGAAGGGCAAAAAATATGGATGGATTATTTAAAACCATATGTAGATGAGTTTATAACGGACACATACGGTACTGCTGTTGGAGTTATTAATCCTAAAGCTCCATATAAGGTTGTTATAGAAGGGCATGCTGATGAAATTTCCTGGTATGTTAATTACATTACAGACAATGGTCTCATTTATGTTATAAGAAATGGAGGAAGTGACCACCAGATTGCAACTTCTAAAAGAGTTAATATTCACACAAAAAAAGGTATTGTAAAAGGAGTTTTTGGATGGCCAGCTATTCATACCAGAAAAGGTTCTAAAGAACAGGCTCCTACATTGGAAAACATTTGTATTGACGTCGGGTGTAATACCAAAGAAGAAGTATTGGAATTAGGGGTTCACGTAGGTTGTGTAATTACCTACCCTGACGAGTTTTTTATTCTAAATGAAAACAAATTTGTTTGCAGAGCTTTGGACAACCGAATGGGTGGTTTTATGATTGCAGAAGTTGCACGACTTTTAAAAGAAAATAAAAAGGAGCTTCCTTTTGGTTTATACATCACTAATTCTGTACAGGAAGAAATTGGTCTCAGGGGAGCAGAAATGATAACTCATACTATCAAACCAGATGTAGCTATCGTAACTGATGTATGTCATGACACCACAACGCCTATGATTGAAAAGAAAACACAAGGAGAAACAAAAATTGGAGATGGTCCTGTAATTTCTTACGCTCCTGCAGTTCAGAATAAACTAAGAGAACTTCTTATCGATACTGCAGAAAGCAAAAAAATTCCATTTCAGCGAATGGCTTCCAGCAGAATGACAGGTACCGATACCGATGCTTTTGCATATAGTAACGGGGGAGTTGCTTCTGCTTTAATTTCGCTTCCACTTCGATACATGCATACCACTGTAGAAATGGTACACCGTGAAGATGTAGAAAATGTTATTTCATTAATTTATGAAAGTTTATTACAAATAAAAGAAGGAGAAACCTTTAGTTATTTTGACTAGGCTTTTCATCGAAAAGAAAATAAAAACGGCTGTAATAATTTTACAGCCGTTTTTATTTTTACAAGGCATTCTCCATAATATCTTTTACAACATCTGGATTTAATAGTGTAGAGGTATCTCCTAGGTTACTTGTATCCTTAGAAGCTATCTTACGAAGAATCCTTCTCATGATTTTACCACTTCTGGTTTTAGGCAGTCCTTCTACAAACTGTACTTTATCTGGTTTTGCGATCGGACCAATAGTATTAGAAACCTGTTCTCTGATTTTGGCACGTAACTCATCATCCCCTACTTGATTCTCATGCAGAGTCACATACGCATATAAGGCAGTTCCTTTTATATCATGAGGGAATCCTACGATTGCTGATTCTGCCACTGATAAATGTTCATTGATTGCGTTTTCTATAGGAGCGGTCCCCAAATTATGCCCAGAAACTATTACCACATCATCAACTCTTCCTGTAATCCTATAATTCCCGGTAGCATCTCTATAAGCCCCATCTCCTGTAAAGTACATTTTATCATATGCAGAGAAATATACATCTTTATAACGCTGATGATCTCTATAAATAGTTCTTGCCATAGAAGGCCATGGATACTTTATAGCTAATCGTCCTTCTGATTTTTGTGATTTAAATGGAATTTCCTTTCCTTCTTCATCCATTAATACTGGTTGAATTCCTGGTAGAGGTAATGTTGCAAAAGTAGGTCGGGTTGGAGTTATTCCTGCCAGAGGAGAAATCATAATCCCTCCGGTTTCTGTCTGCCACCAGGTATCGACAATAGGAGAATTCCCTTTTCCTATATTATCATTATACCAGTGCCATGCCTCATCATTAATAGGCTCTCCTACCGATCCTAATACTTTTAATGAATTCAGGTCGTGTTTATTAACCAGATCCAGTGACTGCTTAGCCAATGCTCGAATAGCAGTTGGCGCTGTATAAAAATGAGTTACATCCAACTTGTCACAAATTTCCCAAAAACGACCATAATCAGGATAGCTTGGCACCCCTTCAAACATAACAGTAGTCACTCCAGCTGCCAAAGGACCATATACTATATAGGAATGTCCTGTAATCCAACCGATATCCGCTGTGCACCAATACACATCACTCTTAGGTTTTGATTGGTTTTTTACTCCTGTCGGTGCAAAATGATCACATTGAAAAACATTGGCAAATGTATAGGTCGTATACACCATATACCCTCCTATTGTGTGCACCATTCCTTTAGGTTTTCCTGTTGATCCAGAGGTATACAATATAAAAAGTACATCTTCTGCATCCATTACTTCTGCTGGGCATTCTTTTTCTGCTTTTTGCAACTCTTCAAACCAAAACTTATCACGTCCTGGAGTCATTGGTGTAGGCTCGACCGTCCTTCTATAGACAATAACAGTCTGGACTGTAGGAGTATTTTTCAAGGCTTCATCGCACATTTCTTTCAACTTCACAGGCTTACTTCCTCTATATACTTCATTTGCAGTAATAAGCATCTTACATGACGAATCATTGATTCGGCTAGCAATTGCAGAACTGGAAAAACCTGCAAAAACAATAGAGTGAATAGCTCCAATTCTGGCACATGCTAACATTGCGATAGCTAACTCCGGAATCATCGGCATATAAATACACACCCTATCTCCTTTTTTGATTCCATTGTTCTTTAAAACATTTGCAAAACGAGAAACTTTTACAAAAAGCTGCCTATACGTAATATGGCGAGATTCTTCATCTGGATTATTGGGTTCCCAAATGATCGCTGTTTTATTCCCTAATTTATCTAAGTGGCGATCCAGACAATTCTCCGTGATATTCAGCTTCCCTCCCTGAAACCATTTCACCTCGGGTTTCGTAAAATCCCACTCTAATGTTTTATCCCATTTCTTATGCCAGTAAAATTTTTCTGCGATCGCATCCCAAAATTCTTCTGGGTTTTCTACACTTTTTTGATACGCTTCTTTATACTCTGCAAAAGACCGTAGCTGGAGGGTTTCTCGTACTTCCATGATTTATGTTTTTATGGTTAATTTTTTATTTATGTCTTCAATTTTTCATGAATCAAATTCACGAATGGTTACTTTTTTATAAATAACTCCAGAAGTAGTTCCTGAATCTATCCTAACTTCATCAGATAAGTAATTTTTCTATTTCTGCAATTACTTTTTTGACCGAAAAAGGCTTTGTCAGATACTGGTCTACCCCCATTTCTAACCCTTTTTCTATATCTGAGGTTTTATTTTTAGCCGATAAAAAAACTGTTTTTACTTTTTTTAGTTTCTCGTGTTTTTTTATGTAGGATACGGTTTGATATCCATCTATATTAGGCATCATAATATCCAACAATACGACATCTGGAATTTCTTTTTCTAATAGTTGAATAGCTTCGCTTCCATCTCGAGCTATAAACACTTCGAAATTCTTCTTTTTGAAAGCGTATTCCAGTGACATCACTATATTTGGTTCATCATCTACAATCAATATCTTCTTTTTCATTTATACACATTATCTTTTCTTATAGAAACTCTATTTGGGTAATTCTATGACAAAACACGCTCCTTTTTTATGAGTTTCATCTAACCAAATCGTTCCATTATGTCTTTCTACAATCTGTTTACTAATCGCTAAACCAAACCCACTTCCTGCAGGCTTTTTTATATTTTGATTTTTTGATTGGTAAAATTTATCAAAAATATATCGTCTATCCTCCTTTAATACTCCTTTTCCGTTATCTTTTATCATAATCGCAACAGTTTCGTCTTTTTCCTGAGCTGTAATATTTATTGTTCCGATAGATTCTTCTACAAATTTTATAGCATTTGACAATACATTCACCAATACCTGTAATATTCTGTCTTCATCATAGGTAGCTAATACCCCTCCTTTGGATATCGCATTAGTAATGACAATTTCTTTTTTTTCTGCAATTGCCCGAACACCGTTTATTGCTTTCTTTACTGTCTTTTTAACATTATTCCTCCGTTTATCCAACACTTCTCTTCCCGAGGCTAATTTTTCCAAATCCAAAATATGATGAATCAGTTTGGACAGGCGTTCCGAGTCTTGCAAAATATTTTCTAAAAACCGTTTTTTATACTGCTCTGACATATCATCATCATCTAATAAAACTTCAGTTGCAGCTCGTATTGAGGTGATCGGTGTTTTTAATTCATGAGCCACAGTATCCAAAAACTCATCTTTAAGCTTATCATGAATCATGAGTTCTTCATTGGCTATTTTCAGCTCCTCTGTCAGATCAGTAAGTTCTTTTGATTTTTGCTTTAAAAATTTATTGGTAGAGATGGTTTTTTTATTTTCTTCTACTATTTTGATTACTTCCATATGGGTAACAGGTTCTTCTTTTACCACACTTGCTATTAAGATTCTAGACGAAGCACTCCCTATGCTACCAGTTAATAATTTTTCTGAAAAATTAATTAACCTGGAATCTGCTTTTTCGATTGTTTTGGGCAGGTTGTATTTTAGACAAAAAATATCCATTGCTCTTTTTGTTCGTTCTTCTCCCAAAAACCTGTTTAGCACTTTTTTTATATCCGCTACATAAGCTTCCCCTTTCCATATAAATGCGTTCTCCTGCAATGAATTAAAACGACAATTCACGAACATCTCTGCATAATTTCGTTCTCTGTAATTTACGGTAGTCAACAGAGAAACCGTTAGATAAATCAGGAGATTAAAAAACATACTCCAAAAGAAAGCATGGGTCACAGGTGTCAGAAAATCAATCCCAAATAATTGATACGGTCGTAGTGATTCTATTCCTAAAAAACCATAATTGATAAAATCTGTTTCTCCTAAAATTGCATCCCAAACAAATGGTAAAATCAATGTGTATAATGTTACTAATGTCCCTCCTATTATTGAAGACTTTGCTGCAATAGCAGATCCTCTGTTCCAATACAATCCTATAAAAAAAGAAGGTGCTAATTGTGCTATCACCACAAATGAAATTTGTCCGATAGAAAATAACGATAACTGGATATTAAAGTTTATATAAAACAAATAAGCCCCTACTATTAATGAAAAAATAGCAATCCGTCTAATATTCTTTATATAGTTAGCGTTACGTTCGGGTTTATTCTGACTGAATTTATCCAAAAAACCATATGGAATAATCAGATTATTACTAAGCATTGTAGACAAAGCCAATGTAGAAACTACAACCATTGAGATAACAGCTGAGAATCCTCCTAAAAAAACCAGAGTAGCTAAAAACACATTCCCATTTTGCAAGGGTAACAGTAACGTATAATAATCTGGGTTTACAGCTTCTGATAATTTTAACTTTCCTCCCCACGCAATAAAAATGACAAATACATTAAATAATAACAGATAAAGAGGAAACATCCATATTGCCTTTTTGAGATGTTTTTCTGTCGTATTTTCTATAATAGATACCTGAAATTGTCTAGGTAATAAAAAAATAGCAAAAAAGGATAGCCCAATCATTAAGCCCCAGTTAATCCCTGACTCTAACGTATCAAATGTTATTAATTTTTCGAAGTTCGCTGTTTTGGCTATTTTCTCATAAATATCAGTTGTTCCATCGAATAAGAAAAAGGTTACATATCCTCCTATAATTAAAAAAAATAATAATTTAATTACAGACTCAAAGGCTACTGAAAAAACAATTCCCCTTCTTCTAGAAGTAGCATCCGTAGCTTGTGTTCCAAAAAAAGCAGCGAATACTGCTAATAGAACCGCAATGTAAAAGGTAGAATCTTTTAGAATAGAGGATGACGAGTGAATGAGATTATCTGAAAGAATCGCGAACGTTTCTGAAATAGCTTTTAATTGTAACGAAATATAAGGTAATACACCTAATAAGCAGATAACTGTTACTAAAGCTCCCAAAAATCGATTATTCCCATATCGCAGTGAAATAAAATCTGCAATACTAGAGACTTTATGTTGTTTCGCTATAAATATCACTTTTTTTAGTAAAACAATCCAGAGCGGAAAAGCTATTACCGGTCCTAAATAAGTGGTTAAAAAGCTAACTCCTGATGTAGATGCAATCCCGACACTACCATAATAAGTCCAGGCAGAACAATATACTGCTAATGATAAGGTATACACATAAGGGTTATTAATCCAATTACTTTTTGCCTTTTTCTCTGCCCAGAAAGCAATCCCGAAAAGAAATAACAGGTATGCTACAATTATACATATTAGAAAATAACTATTCATAATACTTATTTAGTACTATTGCGGAAATCAATATAGCAATTGCCCAACATGCAAACAGAAAAAAATAAAGTTTTGGGAACCCTAATACTTGCCCAGATTCATTAAAAACAAATACTAAAGGTATATTGATCAAAAAGAACAATGTCAGGGATAATACGACTAATTTTTGTTGATGCCTTTTCTTCACTCAGTTTTATTTGAAAGTGCCAGTTTGATTTATGCTAGCTTAAAATAATCATTTTTTATCTTTTATAATAACATAACACTTCGAAGCTTTGGGGACACCTCGAAGTGTTTTTATTTTTTAATGATGAGAAGCTTCTCCTGCCCCACTTGGAATTCTTATATTTTCGACTATTTCCTGTACTTCTTCAGGAGGAGCTGTCGTCAGATGGCACACTACTAATGACACAACAAAATTGACAACCATAGCCACAGCTCCAAAGCCTTCTGGTGAAATTCCAAACCACCATTCACTGGACGGGGGCAAGGTGTCATCGAACCACCCTAGTTTATATTTGATCATATACAGAAGCATACATAATATCCCAATCACCATTCCTGCGATCGCTCCTTCTTTATTCATTCGCTTATAAAATATTCCTAATACAATCGCCGGGAAAAAAGAAGCTGCTGCCAGACCAAAGGCTAGAGCAACCACAGCAGCTACAAATCCCGGCGGATTAATTCCAAAATATCCTGCTACACAAACTGCAGCAACTGCAGAAAGACGCGCTGCTACCAGCTCTCCTTTTTCTGATATATCTGGTTTAATCATTTTCTTTATTAAATCATGAGAAACCGAAGAAGAAATCACTAGTAACAATCCCGCTGCTGTAGACAATGCAGCAGCTAATCCTCCTGCGGCTACCAAAGCAATTACCCAATTAGGAAGATTTGCTATTTCCGGATTAGCTAATACCATAATATCTCGATCGACAAATAGCTCATTTTTAGTAGCCGGATTTATGTTAGTAATTACTCGTTCTCCTGAAGTCCCCCTGTTTTTCCCGTCAAAAACAGGTTTGTTTTTGTTTCCTTTTACTGCATGTCCGCTAAAGTATTGTACTTGCCCATCTCCATTTTTATCTGTCCAGCCCAACAATCCTGTATCTTCCCAGTTTTTAAACCAGGTAGGAAGTGCTTCGTATTTTTTGTTATGAACTGATTCTATCAAATTAGTTTTAGAAAATACTGCTACAGCTGGTGCAGTCGTATACAAAATAGCAATTAGCAACAACGCATACCCAGCAGATTTCCTGGCATCTCTAACTCTTTTTACCGTAAAAAAACGAACAATTACATGCGGTAATCCTGCTGTTCCAACCATCAAGGCCAAGGTAATTGCAAATACATCTAAAGTTGATTTAGAACCTTCTGTATATGCAGAGAATCCAAGTTCTGTACTCAACCCATCTAACTTATCCAATAAGTAAGTCCCAGAACCATCAGAAACGGTATCTCCAAACCCCAATTGTGGAATCGGGTTTCCGGTCATTTGAATAGAAATAAATATTGCCGGAACCATAAAAGCAAAAATCAAGACACAGTATTGAGCTACTTGTGTATATGTTATTCCTTTCATCCCTCCTAATACAGCATAAAACAATACGATAATCATCCCGATAATCACTCCTGTATTTATATCAACTTCTAAGAATCTAGAAAACACAATTCCCACTCCTCTCATTTGCCCTGCTACATAGGTAAAAGATACTAACAAGGCACAAAATACAGCAACGGATCTAGCCGTTTTTGAGTAATATCTATCCCCTATAAAATCAGGCACTGTAAATTTTCCAAATTTTCTGAGATAAGGGGCTAATAATAATGCCAGTAATACATATCCTCCGGTCCATCCCATGAGATATACTGCTCCATCATACCCTGCAAATGCAATGATTCCTGCCATTGAGATAAAGGAAGCTGCACTCATCCAATCAGCTGCCGTCGCCATTCCATTAGCCAAAGGAGAGACCCCTCCTCCTGCTACATAAAACTCTTTTGTAGATCCTGCTCTGGACCAAATTGCAATTCCTATATATAAAGCAAAGGTCAACCCTACGAGGACATACGTCCATATTTGAACACTCATATCTTTTCTTTTTTTATTTTGTTATTTTTTCGTTTTATCAGCCATTAAATCTTTATCGTACCCGTACTTTTTGTCTAATTTGTTCATCAATCGTACATAAACAAAAATCAAGATTACGAATACATAGATAGATCCTTGCTGAGCAAACCAAAATCCCAACCTAAAACCTCCCAGACGTATTTCGTTTAACGCATCCTTAAATAAAATTCCTGCTCCGTATGAGACCAGAAACCATATCGCTAGCAATAGAAAAAGATATTTAACATTCTCTTTCCAATAAGCTTTTGCTTTTTTCTTTTCTTCTGACATTGTGTGTAATTTTTATAAATAAATCATTGCTTGTAGGGTCACTACTCCTGTATCTGTGTTGTTTCCGTATTTTGTATTCTTATACTCCAAGGTTATTTTTGAATTGTGTCCACTGATATACGCATTGGTTCCCAGCCCTAAAGTACTGGCATTATCATCGATTGCATCGATACTTCTATTACTATAGGATACATAAGGCTGAAACTTTAGTTTTTTGTCCTTTAGTGGTATTACATATCCCACATGACCATACAGCATCGCCCCTGTTTCATAGGTTTGCCCTAAAGTGTAATCTTTTCCGTAATCATTATTTTGATAGGTTGCATACACTGTTAACGCATTCCCTTTTTCTCCTATCGGAGCATCATAGAATGCATCTACTGCAAATATGGATACATCTTCCCCTGATAATGTTCCATCTGTTTCTGCCAATACACTCCCATCAGGGTGAAAGAAAAAACCAGCTCCTACGGTGAATACTTTTTTGCTCCCCAGATATGACCCGACCTTATAAGGCAATGAGTTCGATTCCTGATCTAAAAAGTGATAATCAAAATATCCTGCATAATTTTTTCCGGCATCTCTGGATCCCAGAAGTCTTCTTCCTGCATATACTGCAGCACCCCCTGCAACCGGCTCTACAGTTTCCTGAAGGTTGTTACTTACCGACTCATTAATTGCAATACGATATTGCAATCTTCCTATTGCTCCCTTTGCATAAATACCTATATGACGAGCAAACTGATCCGAAAGCCCAATAGTAGCCCAAGATTGCCTATTATTATCCAAGGTCATCATATTCAGAGTACTTTGATTATTCAATCTGGAAATTCCATTCCAATAATGTAATCCCCCTCCTATCGCATGTTTTGCTCCCAGACTATATTGTCCCCACATTCCATGAAGAAAAAGTTGAGAGTTCCCTTCTAATCCCGTAGGGGATTGATTTTCTGCATTTAAACTATTTAATCCAAAATGGGTAAGAATCAAAAAATCTTTATTAATCTGAGAATACATGAGAATCCTCGCTCTTCTGATACTAAAATTTGTTTTACTTACATCATCAGGAACCTTATCTGTATGTGTAGCCCAAAATTGAGCCCAAGAGATTATTCTGAAAAACTTAGATCCATCTTCATTAAATTTTACTTTATAGCCTCCATTGTAATCCGGAGAACCTTGTGAAAAACCAAAATGAAAAACGAATCCTAAGAGTAGCAGTATATATAAATGTTTTCGCATGTCTTTAGAATTTGATTTGTATGTTTTAGATTCTAGCTAGAATACTCTTGTGTACTTCATAAAATTCTAAAAATTATATACTGAAATAAAAATTGATATAGTTTTTTGTTAATTACTATAGTTATTCTTTAAACCTTTCCCATTTAATAAGCATAAATTTATCTCCTAATTCCGTAACGATAACCCCAGCTCCTTTTACATTATCCGTATTCATAAAATATCTGGAAAGCTCATCACTACTCAAAATTTTATAGGTTGGGTGATAGTTTGTACTTTGTGGACGCTTCACATTATACTTTTTTACCCAATTCATAATACTAACATGAGAAATCCCTAAAATACGTTCTATTTCTCTATAGGTTAACCCTTCCAAATGTAATTGTAAAGCTTTATTAACATAGTAATCATCAATCTTTTTCCCCAACTTATTTACGGTAAAATAGTAGTTGCATTTTTTACACTTATATCGCTGTCTATTGGCTATAACACCACTTTTTATGTACTCTCTGGCATTACAATTTGGGCATGAATTAATGGACATATATATTAATTTTGCATAAATATACTAATTTAGCAATAATAAATATTCATAATTTAACCTTAATAACTAACGAATACACAATAACAACCATAAAAAACAGTATAATTCACAGTATTAAATGTATTTTTATACAAAATCAAAACTCTACATTATACTTAAGTTACCATGGCAGATGAATGGATAGATGTACTAGATCAAAAAGGAAATCCGACTCACAAAAAGATTCTTAAATCCGAAGCACACAAGTTGGGGGTATTTCATCAAAGCGTCCATCTATGGTTGTATACTTCTACAGGAAATCTTTTACTGCAAAAAAGAGCTCCAGCAAAAGATACATACCCTGGTCTATGGGACGTTTCTGTTGCAGGACATATTTCTTATCAGGAAGCTCCAATGAAGGCAGCTCTGAGAGAATCTAGAGAAGAGTTAGGGATTATGCTTCAAGAAAGTAATTTATCTTTTATAGGGACTTTTAAATCCATGATGTCACCTAGTGATAATATAATCGACAATGAATTTCATCGTATTTATATTTCCGAATTTTTAGGAAAAATTTCTGAGTTACAACTTCAAAAAGAGGAAGTATCCCAGGTAAAATTAATTCCTATAAAAACTTTATATGCACATGTAATGAGTGAACATATCTCAAAAGAATATGTGCCACATGGAACTACTTATTATAATTTTATCTTAAAAGAAATTACAAATAAGTTAAAGTAATACTTCGATCATATTTAACTATTACTTTTAGCTTTTTTAACAACAAAACTATAGTATTTTTGTATTACAAAATTTAAAACAATAAATAAAAACTATGAACAATATTCATTTACAGACATCAGAAAAATTGAATGTCCTATTAGCTGACTATCATTTATACTATCAGAAGTTAAGAAACTTTCACTGGAACGTTACCGGTTCTAATTTTTTTGAACTACATCTAAAATTTGAAGAACTTTATGAAGATGCTAAACTAAAAATTGACGAAATTGCAGAACGAATTTTAACATTAAGGGTTATAAAGCCTATTAGTAATTTCAGTGACTACTTAGCCGCTTCTAATATCAAAGAATCGGATTCTGATTTAAAAGATGTAGAGATGGTATCTACGATTCTGAGAGATCAGGATATTCTTATTAAACAATTGAGAATAGTTGCCAAAAGTGCTGAAGAAGCTGAGGATGACGGAACCTTGGATTTTGTAGGAACTTATATTGGTGAATTAGAAAAAACCAGCTGGATGCTTAATGCATGGAATCAACAAAATTAAACATTTCAATACTTGCTCTTTTTATTAGTCTTATCACCTTAGTGGGATGTACTAAAAACCGAGTTATTCAGAAAATAAAAAAACTACCAGGTATTTCTAAGGAAATATCTGGTATCACTTTATTCCCTTCGCAGGAATATCTCTATACAATTAATGACTCAGGTAATGACAACACTGTAATCATATTTACTTCTGAAGGGGATTTTATTGATGAATTCGTAATTCCTGGTACGACAAATATCGATTGGGAAGATATTAGTTATGATCATTATAACAATTTATATATAGGGGATTTTGGTAATAACGATAATGACAGAAAAGACCTGGTTATTTACAAAGTATCAGACCCTCTGAAAGGAAAAAGTACTGTTTCTGAAATAAAATTCTCTCTGGAAGATCAATTAAAGTTCCCTCCTAAAAAGAAAAACAGAAATTTTGATATAGAAGCATGTATTTACCTTGACGGAAACCTCTACCTATTTACGAAAAACAGATCTTCTCACTTTGATGGAACTACGAAACTCTATACTGTTCCAGCAATCCCCGGAACTCATACTGCTCAATTAGTTGCTACATTTAAAACCTGTGAGTATAGCAATCGTTGTTTTATTACGGCTGCTGCCGTCAATCATGCTCAGAACAAAATCGTATTGTTAACGTATGATATGATTTTTGTGTTAACGGATTTTAAACTCCCCAACGTATTTAATGGTTCAATACAAACAAAAGAGCTTAATCATTTTTCTCAAAAGGAAGGAGTTACTTTTTTAAACGATACTACCTTGCTTGTTACAGATGAAAAAAATGGAAAAAACACCGGCTTTCTTTATAAAGTAGAACTATAAATATCTACAAGTATAAAGACTTGTCACCACCTTCCCCTTCTCAAACACACATTAAAAAGCTACAAATCAACAATATAAGTTATTAACAATAAGTAAAAACTGTTCATTTCTTCTCTATTCCTTATATCAAAGCGTTAACGCTTCATTTAATTGTAGTAAAAAACCTACTTATAAACATTATTTCAACGACAAAAAACTACATATGTAGGATAAAAATTACAAAAACTCGTTTTTTTTTAGTAAATTAGAGAAGCTTACCCGCTTAAGCTCCAAACAACAACATACTAACCCCAAAACCATAAACCTATGAAAATAAACTACATACCCCTATTCGTTTTTTTATGCTGTTTTTCTGCTGTTATTTTTTCTCAACAGAAAGCTTCTGTATTGCCTGTCATCATATCAGAAAACATGATATTGACCAAAAATACAATGTATACTTTTGAAAATAATATTACTATAATTAATAATGCAATCCTGACAATAGAAGAGGGTGTCACTTTTAAAAACCCTAAAAAAGCGTCTATTACTTTTTTTGTAGAAGGAGGCTCTAAAGTTGTTGCTTCTGGTTCTTATCAAAATCCTATTTCTGTAATAACAGATAAAAATACGGACCGGTCGACGATTACAGTTACTTCTATATCAGGAAAAGATATGAATGGATCAGCCCCTTTTTCATCCTATTCATACAATAAGATAGAAAATCCTACGATTTTGATCAATACAAATACAGCGCCGGAAAGAATTGCATCTAGCGTTTCTGGCGATTTTTGAAATGTAACGTGTTGTTTTTAGAATTAGCCCCTAAATCTGTAATGTTACGAAGTTCCTAATACGATACTAAATCCTCATACCTGTATTAGGAACTTTTTTATGTTTATATTTTAAGACCGAATCCAAAAGAAAATCGCAATCCTTCTGCTCCATTAAACAAATTCACAGTACCACTTAACATATCTAAACTACTGATCCAGAAACCTCCTCCATAATCATTGTGCCATTTATCGGAATAGTCGCTATCATCCACCCAAACTCTCCCCACATCAACTCCTGCAAAAATTCCAAATTGTAAGGGAGCAACTCTTGTTTTGAATTGATTAAAGCTATACCTGAGGTCCATTGTAGTTGCTAAAGAACGTTGTCCTGAAAATCGTTGATTTCTATACCCTCTCATTCCGGTAGTTTGTCCCAGTTGAGCAGATTGATAGAACTCATAATCTTTTCCCAGATTTACTTGTCCCTGCGCTATTGTTTTTAAAACCAATTTTCTATTTCTACTTATTGCATTATAAAATCCCAGATAAGGTTTTATATACACAAAACCTTTATTCCAATCATCTACATGAGCAGTCCCTCCTACATTGATTTCAAACTTCATTCCATTAGTTGGATTTACTACAACATCATAGCTTTCATATTTATAAATCCCATCGGCACTTAAAAAGTATTTCCTATCATAGAACTCAGGATCTATTGCTTCAAAAACAGGATTCCCTATAAATCTGTTTTCTATTTTATCAACTTCAATACCTTCAAAAATAGCTTTATAAGAGAAATACCCTCCATATTCTCCTGTCTTTACTGCCCCGGCTTCTACCCCCAGCTTACTTATTTTAACCCTATTAAAATCCATTTCGAGTACTTCATCATTGTTGATGGTTTCATTCCCCATCCCGAAAAAGTTTTTGCTAAAATTAGGACTGGTAAAAAAACCTCCTATTAGTAAATTGTATTTCCCTAACACTCCGGCAAATTGTCCCTCATAGGAAATATCAAATCCATTCGTAGCAAAGTAATAACCTGCTTTTACTGTATGTTTGGTTGTAAAAGGATTCCTGTTAAACCCTTTTACCTGAAAACTATTCGCAAAACCAATATTAATCCCATCATCTGGGTTATATCCTACCCCTGGGGTCAATGTATTTATTTTTGCTATCTCCTTGTTCTTATCGAATGAATTCACTTCATAATCATCTGTAAAACGGATGGTCGCTCCTCCCTTCTTTTCCAGTGTATTTTTTTTCGTTTTATGATCATATACTGTAAGTCTTTTTCCGTTTTCGATCCTGTATTTATCATTATTTTGTCCTCCTATAATTCGTATATAAATCAGGTTGTTCCCTTTCCCATGAACATGAAATACATCTTCATCATCTAACCCATAAATCCAGATCTCTTTCGTATCTTTCTTCCTATAGATTCGCTGACTTACTAAATCGCTTTTTTCTCCATTCTTAATTCTATAAACTCCAATCTTCGTCTCTCCGTTTTTTCTTCGTTCAATATCTATAAAATCATCTTTATCTGTTCCGGTAATAATTTCTAACGTGGATAAATAATCATAATACTGATCTGCAATGGTATGTAAGATCTTCTTTCTTCCTTTTAATTTTCTTTTTATATCCTCAGCAGAAGCCCCTTTAGCAACAGGAGGCAATTTATCAAATGCCACTTCTATAATAGAATCTGTGAGATGTTCCTGAATATATTTTGCTTGTTTTATCCATTCTTCTCTTCCACTGCTTTGGATAAAGGTTCTATCTAATTTTAATCCGGAAATATTAAGCCATTTTACACTTCTGGGTTTCTCATCATATACCTGGAATTTATTGAACATTCCTACCATTCCTTTTACGGCACTTATAAATGCACCATCAAAATTAGAAAATGCCTGGTCTCTGTCTCTGGGAATCGGTCGATAGATTCTATCTCCGTTCTCTTGCTTAAACTCTGACCACCTCCACTGATCCTGATGGCGATCCCAATCCCCAATTAACATATCAAACATTCTGGCTTTTATAAAAGCAGGCTCATCAATTTTATATTTTTCATCTTTTCTAAGTCTTTCATATACATCTGCCGTACTTCGAATGTTATCCGGATACCCAAAAGACGCTACGTTTTTCTGTTTTTTTTCTGGTCGTTCTTCAATAGTACATAATTCATCTCCATAATGAAGATTGTACTTTCCTAAAGCTTTCTGTTTAGGCAGGTAAAATACTTTGGGATTAGAGTGATATACTCCTACAGCATCTGATAATTCCGGTATCATTGTAAATACATATGGGTGTGCTGAGGTATAAAAATCCTGAAGAACATCTTCTGAAATGGTATTTTCTAATTCATGTTCCACATATTTATCCTTAAAGGCATTAGCCTGTAAAAACTGAACCCCGCTCTTTTTTAATGCGCGAAGGCTATATTGTTTCCCGTCTTTATCTTCCAGTCTCAAAGAGCGTGTTTGATGCCCCCCTCCTTTTCTTATTACTTTTAGTCCTCCATACAATGTGTCCAATACTGCAACCGGAGCTTCTATTTCTTTTCCATACAATGCTCTATAATGCTCTCCCCAAATACTCTTATAAAATCCTGTTCTCTCTGTTCCTTCAAAGTTATAAATGGACGCTTTCTTTGTTTTGGGAAAATTCGTTGCTAATTCATGAGTATGCTTTTCTTTCTTTCTATATACTTCTTTTTTATATAGTAAGGTGGCTGATCCTGTTCCATTATCTCCATAAAATGAAACCCACGAAGCTCCATCTTTATAAATATCCAATCTAGCAAACCCATCTCCTGCATAAGCAAAAAGCCCATCATTTCTCAATCCTGCATAGGTAACTTTAGACCCGGAACCAGCGATTATTTGCTTTACTTTATCGTGTTCTATATATTGCAGTGAATGCTCATGTCCAGACACAAAAATAACTCTATCAATATCAGAGGCTAATGCTCCCAGCCTTCTTGCCAGATATTTATACTTCTTATTTTGTATATCCTGACTAGAAACCCCTCCTGTAGTTCTTAACTGCATCGCTAACGAACCTAAAATCGGCATTGGAATTTTACTTTTTCCTGGATACAGGTGCCTCTTTAATGCATATTTCCCTCCGTGAATTCCATTGGAATACAAAGGATGATGTAATGCTACTACAATCGTTTTTTCCTGGTATTTTTTTAGCTGACTCTCGAATTCCGCAAAAAATGAATCTCTGGATTTGATTTCCGGACAATTATCATTGATCGTAGGATGCTCATCCCAATCTTCTAAATACCATTGCGTGTCTACTAGCAACAGTTGTATCTCTTCATTTACTTTTACACTCTCTATAGCACATCCTCCAGTAGGTCTGAACGCATCTCTTCCTCCCAATGCTTTCTCTATATATTTTTCCTGACGTTGTACTCCTTTTACACCGTCGATATACCAATCGTGATTTCCAGGAATAAAGAAGCTTTCTCCTTTGAATGTTTTAGCTAAATTGATTTGATTGTTTATACGGTGTTCTGATTGTTTCCGAGAGGTCTCTTTTTTTGATGGCATTCCTGCAGGATATATATTATCTCCCAGAAACAGCATATACCCATCGGCTGGATTATTTTCCTGTAAATATGACTCTAAGAGTAAAATCCCCTTTGTGTTTTGATCAGGACTTGCATACCCTGCATCTCCTATAAAAAAGAATGTCTTATCTATAGCTCCATCGTAATCAACCTTCTTATATGCATCTCTATACTTCGGTTTGTAAAATTCACAACTGAATAAAAACAAACTGAGAAAAACAGCTAGAATAATATTATTTTTTTTCATCTCTTATGGTTGATATTTTTTTAATATTGTAATTTGGCACTTATAAATAAAAGGTATTCCTTATGAACAAGATTGTAAAAATAACAAATGATTATGTTTTTAATCTCTTTGAAAACGATTTACTAGATACTTTTGTTTATCATAATTACGTTCATACCCACAGGGTAGTTAAAAGTACAAATGAAATCATTACACATGCTAACTTATCCGAAAAAGAGGAACTCACCTTACAATTAGCTGCTTGGCTACACGATACAGGATACACTGTAGACCCACATAATCACGAAGAAGAAAGTGCTAAAATTGCTCGGAATTTCTTAGAGAAAAACGAGGTTGATAAAGAGATAATCAACAACGTAGAAAGCTGCATTCTAGCCACTAAAATGGATGTCATCCCTTCTAATGATTTGGAAAAAATCATTAAGGATGCTGATTGCTCACATTTTGCCAAAGATTACTTTATGGAAACAAGTGATCTCTTGAGAAAAGAGCTCAAATTGCAAAATATAAAAGCATACTCCAGCGATGAATGGTTGTTGGAAAGCATTAACTTTTTTATTAAAAAACATTCTTATTATACCCCATATGCACTTCAGCATTGGGAAGGAAAGAAACAGGAAAATCTTTTAAAACTAATTGAAAAATTAAATAAAAAGAAGAAAAAGAAAGACTCCCAGGATGATGCTTTAAAAGCGAAAATAAAGGCACAAATAAAAAATGACAGCCCTGAAAGAGGAGTACAGACCTTATTTAGGGTAACGCTCCGAAACCATATAAAATTAAGTGATATAGCTGATACTAAAGCCAATATTCTACTTTCGGTTAATGCCATTATAATTTCTCTGGCATTATCCAGTTTAATCCCTAAATTAGACTCTCCGGGAAATCATCATCTTATCATCCCAACCATGGTATTGGTACTTTCTAGTGTCGTTTCCATAATTCTTTCTATTATGTCTACTCGTCCTAATGTTACCAGTGGAGAGTTTACGAAAGAACAAATAAAAAACAGACAAGTCAATATTCTATTTTTTGGTAATTTTCATAAAATGCCATATGATGAATATCAATGGGCCATTAAAGAAATTTCTAAAGACAAGGAACATGTCTATGAATTGCTTACTAAGGACTTGTACTATCTGGGAATTGTTCTAAACAGGAAGTATAAATTATTGCGAGTTACCTACAATGTATTTATGGCTGGTATTATTATTTCTGTTATTGCATTTTTAATTGCTTTCTATTCAATCTAAAAAGAAAGCGCTTAATTAAGCGCTTCCATCAATTCTTCATATGTATAAAACTCTTTGGCTTCTTTATTTTTATGATATAAGATATCCACTCGGATTGCTTTTAAACCAGTAACCCCCTGAAGGTCTTCCAGTTCTACAATCTCTACTCCTTCTTTCAGGTAGTTTTTAGCTTGTAAAAAGTGAATATACTTCATGTATTCTTTCTCATCAGAACGCTGAGAGTATACAATAACCAGTTTTCCTTGTTCGGTAACTCTCTTATTGGTTCCTTTGATATTTGCCTTATCGACTCTCTTTTTTACAACTTCATATCTCGCATTATAGGTACTGTCTACATCAAATCGTTTTTCATCCATTCTGAACCGTACCGACAACGATGAATTAAAAACTAATGCCATTGAGGCTACATCCATAGCTACAGGAAGATCTTTTTTTAACAAATAATATTCGTTTTCCATCTCGCACATCACCTGCAACTGCCACAATCTAAGATTATGTAAGTAAATTTGATTAAATGAGTTCTTCTTGGTAATGGATTCTCCTACATACATATTGTGTTCTACTCCATCAGACTTAAATCGTTCGAAGTAATGAGGATACATTTTTTGCGCTTCTACCTGTTTTTTATCCAGAAGATCCGCTAATCTTTTATTGATGATCATTACAGATTCATCATAGGCTTTTCTATGCTTATAAACTATACTTAAATTCTCATCCAACTCAGTTTTATAATCATAAATTAATGCGTCTATTTTGTCATTCTTTTTCTCCAGATGCTCAAATAAAGGAGTAATTTCATTACGTATAAAATCAAGAATATTTTGCTCACTATCTACCTGAAACTGCTCATTAATACTTTGTATATAGACGTCTATCCTGTATTTTAGCTGATTATAAATAGGTAAGGGTTCTTCTTCTATAACCTTACTCATTACATCGTTGATAAGGTTTAGTTGCAAAATCAAATCCTTTTGGATAGAAGTATTTCTGGCTTCAGAAGAACCTTTTATATCGATCTGACCATATAATGGATATACATCTTCGAAAACCACTTCTCTAAAAGAGGTAGCTTCTCCATCTATTTTTGATCTCAGAAATCGCTTTGCTTCTTCTCTGAATTTCCAATATACACTAGTATGAATTGATGTACATTCTTTCTGAATTACCAACTCCATTTCATCTTCCATTTCTGCTTTGGATCTCAAAACAGAATCTACCAGATATGGCATTACGTCTTGTAGCTTATGTGCATTGATGCTATTGAGTTCTCTAACATTTGGAGATACAATTTCCATAATCCCCAGCAACTTCTCTCCACTTACTATTGGCGCAATAATAATGCTTTTAATATTTTGCTTCAGTAAACGTTTATACATCCCTTCTTCCGGGGCCAACTGACTACTTTTCTCCACATCCGAAATGGCAAAGTATGTAGATTCCTTAAAGAGGTGATCATATGATTCTCTGCATACCATTGCCTCACAGCAATCCATTTTTTTATCGTGTAAGAGATAACTTTGTACATTTTTGAAAGGCACAGTTTCAAAAACTTGTTCTTCTTCATTATAATCTGAAAAACCGATTTTTATATCCGGGAGGTTAAATATTGCCTTAAATATTTTTTGAAAATCTTCTAAGAATGTTTCATTTTGCTCTTCTTCTTTATCATATTTCAGCAATTTTGCTTTGAAATTAGATAAGGAAACATCCATGGTCACATCAAACATATTAGCGATAATTACTCCTTGAAAAATCCAACTATTAGGAGCAAACTTTTCTTTCCATAAATCAATATCACCAAAGTTATCCAGTAACTCTGCCACATCTTCATTAGTGATATCTCTGGTTCCTTCTTTTTTGGTTATTTTTATAAAATCTGCATTATATAAAATCTTATAATGCCTCAATATTCCAGACATATCCGGAATACTGCTAATAAAAGGACGCTTAAAATCTATATTGTATCCATAATAGCTTGTCAAAATAATACTACACCCCATGATATAGTAATAATCTTCATCTAAGTTCTCTATTGTTGGTTCAAAATCCTTTCCTGCCGCTTTTATAATATTCTCATAACGACGAGTGCATTTTAATACAATATTTTTAAAAGGAATCGTCGCTAGTTTGATTTCATTCTTCTGCAGTATTTCAGAAAAAGAATCTTCCAAAATCATATTGATTTGTGGCATTAATTCTTGTATGCGTTCTTCTGACTGAATTCCGGATTCCAGCTCCGGATATTGATCTGCAATTGCTACTATTCGCTTGGCTCTATCTCTTAGCAATTCATTCTCACTCGTTACATTTTCTCTGTATGCTTCAAAGAACTTAGTGAAGCTAATCCATATATCTAATGGAAAATCCTGATCTAGCACTTTCATAATTCTTTAGTATTTCCCCAGTTTATACAAAAATACAGTAAAATTGGTGTTTCCCCCACCAAAACCCCTTTAAAATAACAAAAAATTACCATTTTTAGCCCAAAAACATTCCATATTTTTTTGGCTATGAGAAAAGATTATAGTTATTTTTACAACGTAATAAACGGACTGTCATGAATCGAATCATTCTATTGCTTGTAGGTATTTTAGTAATAGCTACTGCTTGTGAAAAAGAAAAAAAAGGATATAACATTACTGCCAAAACTATTGGTTTTGAAGATGGAGATATCGTATATATCAATGCATTAAGCCAATCTAACAGACCTAGTGTTATTGATTCTGTAATTATTAAAAATCAACAATTTTCTATAGCATTACCAGATATAGAAACCAGGGATTTTAATTACCTGACTTTCAAAACCCCAGCTGCTAAGAATCCGTTGAACAGCAATGTACTATTTATAGGTGAAAACTATCCACTACAGATGACCATCTATAAAGATAGTCTGCGTTCTTCTGTTGTTACTGGAGGGCCTGAAAATGAATTGTTCTTCAAGTATATATCCGGGACAAAATCATTTGGCAAGCAAAAAGTAAAACTGGGAAATGATCTCGTGGTTGCTACCCGATTAAAACAAGAAGAGAAAATCGCTCAGATTAAAAAAGAACAACAAGAACTTCCGGAGAAAGCTAAGCAATTCCGAAAAGAAATTGCTAAAAACAACCCGAACTCTCTTGTAGCAATAATGGCATTAACAGACTTAATGAATTTAAAAATTATGTCTGCAAAAGATGTTAAAAACACCTTATCTCAGATGGATCCGTCTGTTGTTTCCAGCAGATTAGGAAAACGTCTAAGTTCTTTTGTAGAAAGTGCAATAGGAATCATTGATGTCGGAAGTGTTATTGAAGATTTCTCTGCACCTACTCCCGAAGGGAAGAATCTTTCTTTAAAAGAAGTAATGGGAAAATATACCATCATAGACTTTTGGGCTTCCTGGTGTAAGCCTTGTAGAGCAGAAAATCCAAATGTAGTTCGTGTTTATAATAAATACCATGACAAAGGATTAAATATTATAGGAGTATCTCTGGATAGAAATAAGGATCATTGGATTAAAGCGATAAAAGATGACAATCTGCAATGGAGCCATATTTCTAATTTACAGTACTGGCAAGAACCTATTGCCAGGGAATTTGGCGTAAAATCAGTTCCTTCTACATTCTTAATTGATGACAAAGGGTTAGTCATAGCCAAAAACCTGAGAGGAATGGCATTAGAAAACAAGATAAAGGAATTATTAGGAGAAGAAGAACCCGCATTGTAAGACTTCACCACACTCCATCAAAACAAAAAAAAAGCGCCTATTTATGGCGCTTTTTTATTGTAAATATATCCAGATTAGAGTTTTCCTAATTTCTTAAGCAACAATAGAATTAGTATCGGAATTGCCAATAAGAACACCATCAATAAATTCGTAGTCAATAGCCTGGGCGCCATTAATAATGTAAGTATATATCCTCCCACTGCTCCTCCAAAATGCGCATCATGCCCAATATTATCAGTCTTGCTTTTCATACCATAAATAGAATATAAAAGGTATCCAATTCCAAAAATATAAGCAGGTATAGGAATTGGGATAAACATTATGAACAAACTCATACCTGGTTTAAACAAGATAGCAGAATATATAATTCCAGAAACTGCCCCACTAGCCCCTACAGCACTATAGTGGTATTCATCTTTATGAAATAATAATGACAAGATATTCCCTACAAGAAGACTCCCCAGATATATGATCAAAAACTTTATATCTCCCAGATAGCTAATCACAACAGGGGCAAAAAAATACAAGGAAAACATATTAAAAAACAGATGAGTCATATCTACATGAAGAAACCCTGATGTCAGCATTCTCAATTGTTCTCCGCGTCGAATACCTCCGATATTGAATTTATACTTCTCAAAAAAAGAATAATCATTGAAACCTTTTATAGAAACCAGTACATTAGCTCCTATAATTAATAGCATGACCACATTAATATTTTGCATACAAAATTTTTATTCAAATATAGCACTTATTTCAAGCTATAAAAGTATTGCTTAAGACCTTTTAACACTTTTACAGGTAACAAAATAAGCATATATTTGCTGGTTTAAACACAGCTTAATGCAGCGACTAATTTATTATACTATATACCCTGTTCTATGGAGTATTTCCAAGCTCCCATGGCGCTTATTTTACGGGTTATCTTCATGCATTTACTATCTGGTGTATTACATTATTAGATACAGGCGAAAAACTGTTACAGCGAATCTAACGCTGGTTTTTCCTGAGAAAAACACATCTGAAATAAATCGCATTCGAAAAGCTTTTTATAAGCATATGTGCGATATGTTTTTAGAAATGATCAAATCGATTTCGATTACCAAAGAAGAAATGCTGGAACGATTTAGAGTAACTAATATTGAAGATTTTCATGCATTAGAAAAAGAAAACAAAAGTATTGTTGTCCTTATGGGGCATTATGCCAGTTATGAGTGGTCATCTGCTATTGATTTATTATCTATAAATCCATGTGTAGGGATTTATAAAAAAGTTAGAAATCCCTATTTTGATAAAATGGTACATCGCATAAGGGGACGATTCAGTGCCCGTTTAATTGAAAGTCATGACGTTGTTCGTACTATTTCACAAGATATCAAAAAAGGGGATATTTGTTCCTACGGAATGATTGCTGACCAATCCCCTAAAATATGGAATGCTAAGTACTGGACTGATTTTATGGGAGTGACTGTTCCTGTCTTCCTTGGAGCATCATTAATTGCCAGAAAGTTTGACCTTACTGTACTATACTTACAAATCAACAAAAAGAAAAGGGGATATTATGAGGCTACTTTTGTCCCTATTAAAAAGGAAGACAATACCAGTAATGATCGATTTTATTACATCAAAGCGTATTTAAGGCTGTTAGAAAATCAAATAAAGGAAAAACCAGAGTATTACCTCTGGACACATAAAAGGTGGAAGCATCGAAATGCTGAAAAACCTAACAAAGCAATTGTAGATTAAAAAAAGCCAGTCAAATGACCGGCTTTTTTTATATAGGTGCTGCCAAAGGGTATAATCCCCCAAAACTTACCTTTAAAATTGAAAAATTGTTTCTAACGAGTGCCTCGCGGGCTCACTAAGAAATGATTTGCTTAGACACCAACTTCTATAATTTGTTGTATTGATACGATAGTATCTTCTGCTAGTTTATCTGCCTTTTCTTGACTGAGTGCTTCTGTGTAAATTCGTATTATTGGTTCGGTATTACTTTTTCTCAAATGAACCCAACAATCTGCAAAATCTACTTTTACTCCATCTACTGTAGACACTTCTTCTGAAGCATGCTTATCATGAAATGCCTGAAGAACAGTATCTACATTGAGCTCAGGAGTTAATTGAATTTTATTTTTACTCATGTAATAAGAAGGATAAGAATCTCTTAAAGCACTTACCGTACATTTCTTCTCAGCTAAGTGTGTTAGGAATAAGGCTACCCCTACCAGAGAATCTCTCCCATAGTGTAATTCTGGATAAATAATTCCTCCATTTCCTTCTCCTCCGATCACTGCATTGGTTTGTTTCATTTTCTCTACAACATTCACTTCTCCTACTGCACTGGCTTCATATGATCCGTTATGTTTTTGAGTTACATCTCTCAAGGCTCTACTTGATGATAAATTCGAGACTGTATTTCCAGAAGTTTTTCCTAATACATAATCTGCGCAAGCTACCAACGTATACTCTTCTCCAAACATCTCTCCATTTTCACTCATAAAAGCCAAACGATCTACATCTGGATCTACTACAATTCCCAAATCAGCTTTTTCCTTTATAACTAACTCAGATAAATCTGTCAAGTGTTCTTTTAAGGGTTCTGGATTATGTGGAAAATGACCATTAGGTTCACAGTATAATTCTACAACCTCAACCCCCATTTTCTTTAGTAAAGCAGGAATCGCAATCCCTCCTGTAGAATTCACAGCATCAACAACAACCTTAAACTTTGCTTGTTTTACGACTTCTGCATCTACCAAAGGTAATTTTAATACCTCATCGATATGTACATCTATATAAGTGTCATTAGTGGTTATCGTTCCTAAGTGATCCACGTCGGCAAAATGATAACTGTCACTTTCTGCTATCTCTAATATTTTTTTCCCATCTAAAGCATTGAGAAACTCTCCTTTATTATTTAATAATTTCAAGGCATTCCATTGCTTTGGGTTGTGACTTGCTGTCAAAATAATTCCTCCATCTGCCTTTTCTATCGGCACTGCTACTTCCACAGTTGGTGTTGTCGATAATCCTATATCGATAACTTTAATCCCTAATCCTACAAGACTGTTCATTACCAATTGCTGGATCATAGCCCCGGAGATTCTGGCATCTCTACCAATAACTACGGTAGGATACTCTTTATTCGCATCCTTTTTTAACCAGCTTCCATATGCTGATGCAAATTTTACCGCATCTATTGGAGTAAGATTTTCTCCTACACTACCACCAATAGTACCCCTAATTCCTGAAATTGATTTAATTAATGTCATATAACTCTATTGATTTGTCTTCTTTTTTACAAATGTAAATGATACGATAGCTACACGCAATATATCTAATAATTAACATGTTAACAGATCGTTATTTTTCCTCTTTACTACATTTTTATTACAATAAGGTATTTAGCACCTTTTCAATACATCCTCTATCTGCCATGGTAATAAAACACTCTTTATAATCATTACTAAAAGTAATATTAGTTGGTTTCTTACCTTTTAATACATATTCTTTGATTAATTGTCCTTGAGGAGATAATACAGCGACCGTCCCTTTATCATATCTACAGATATATAAATTCCCCAGCGGATCACATCTCATTCCATCCAAACCGTAATCCTCAAAACTATAAAATTCCTTTTTATTTTTCAGATTTCCCGAAGGCATTCTGTCATACACCCATACTTTTCGCTGTACGGATTCATTGACGTATAGTTTTTTTCCATCTGGGCTCACTTCTATTCCATTCGTCGTTCCCATATTTGCCTCCAGTAATTCAAATCCGTTTTCCTTTGTTATCTTCCAGACATTTCCTGTTCCTTCTTTCCAATCAGGATCACTGGCATATAAGATTCCTTCTGGACTAATGGCAATATCATTCGGTTGATTCGCTGTAGCTTGATGTGCATACACCTGTATATCTTTAGTTTTGATATTGATTTCCAAAACATTGTGATTGGTATAATCTGCTACATACATAATGCTATCATTCGCAAATCGAATCCCATTCCCTATACTTTTACCTGGTAAGGATATGAAGAGAGAACTTTTTCCATCTGTAGTTACCCTACCTATTGTCCCTTCTTTACTATAGTTTACCGCATAAATATTCCCCTCACTATCAGTTGCTGGTCCTTCAATTCCTTTTGTAAAAACACCTTCTTCTGTTAGATCTGTACGTTCTTGGGGATCAGTGCAACTGAATACTAGTAACATCACCAAAGTACCCAAAAAAAATTGTCTGCTCATGTATTATTCTCTGTATTTACAGTTTTTTTTAGGATCCTAAAAAAGGATCCTCATTCTATGCAAAAAATTCATTCATAAAACCTGTATTTTAGCAATATGAATTTTTTAGCACATATTTACTTGTCGGGAGATGATACGGAATTAAGAATCGGTAATTTTATTGCCGATGCTGTCAAAGGTAAAAAATTTTTGGAATTTCCGGATCGAATTCAACAAGGGATTATTCTACATAGAAAAATAGATACTTATACAGATACTCACCCTATTGTGCGTCAAAGCATCTCTAGATTATTCCCTAAATACAGACATTACAGTGGCGTCATTGTCGATATTCTATACGATCATTATCTGGCTGCTAATTGGCAAAAATACCATGCCACTCCCCTGAATAAATATGTAAGTTTATTCTACCAGGATCTGGAAACATATCATGATATTCTTCCTAAAAACATCAAAAGGTTCTATCCATATATGATCAAGGATAACTGGCTACTAAGCTATGCTACGGTTACCGGAATTAGTACCGTATTACACAATATGAATCATCGAACCAAAAATAAATCCAAGATGAACTTTGCTGTGATAGAACTAGAAGAATATTATGATGAATTCCAAAAAGAATTCGAATCCTTTTTTAAAGAATTAATACACTACTCCAATAGTGAAATTCAAAAATTGTAGCAGATAACATACTTGCTTAATTTTATAGAGCGATTACTTTTTTAAAAATCTATTCGTACATCTTCACTGCTTTTTTCTTATTAGAATTATACATAGCATCAAGTAATTGTTTCTATTAAATATGATATATTTGATGTCATTCATCACACAAGTTACACTTGATAATCTTTAATTTAGCATATTATGAAGTATCATTTCTACATTCTTCTTTTTTTCTTCATCTGCCTTTTTTCCTGTAAGAACAACGCTGATCATTCTACTCCTTCAAAAAAGAAAATTCCTGTAAAAGGAACTATTGCTCGGCAGGCTATGGTTGTTTCTGCCAGAAAAGAAGCTTCTCTCATCGGAAAACAAATCTTACAAAAGGGAGGAAATGTTTTTGATGCGATGGTTGCTACAGAAATGGCATTGGCCGTAGCATATCCTTATGCGGGAAATCTCGGAGGAGGTGGATTTATGGTGTATCGGAAAGCAAATGGTGAAATCGGGGCTCTTGATTATCGCGAAAAAGCCCCTAAAACAGCTAGCAGAGATATGTTTTTGGATGAGCATGGAACAGTAATTCCTAAAAAAAGCCAGCTAGGAGCCCTGGCTGTTGGAGTTCCCGGAACAGTTGCTGGTGTTTTTGCCGTTCATAAAAAATTTGGAACACTTCCTATTGAAACAATCCTTACTCCTGTAATTGAGCTTGCCGATACGGGCTATGTAGTTACTAAAAAGCAAGAGAAAAGACTACAGCGATTTAAAGATATTTTTATCAAAACCAATGGAGATACCATCTTGTATGCACAGCCATTCAAAGCCACTGATACTATCAAAAATACGAGTCTGGCTAATACCTTGAAAAGGATCCTGAAAAACGGAAAAGATGAATTTTATAAGGGAGAGACTGCTCATACAATAGTTGATTTTTTACAGCAGAAAGGAGGAATTATCAGTCTGGATGATTTGGCTTCTTACGAAGCCAAGTGGCGTAATCCTGTTACTTTTGATTATAAAGACCTTCGTATTATTTCTATGTCTCCTCCTTCTAGTGGAGGGATATGCCTGGCACAAATTATGAAAATGATCGAGCCTTATGACATTCAGCAATACGGTCATAATCAACTAAAAACGATTCAGATAATAACCGAAGCAGAAAGAAGAGCTTATGCCGATAGAAGTTTTTATTTGGGAGATCCGGATTTCGTGACAATTCCAATAGATTCTTTGTTATCTGACACCTATCTCAATACTCGAATGGGTACAATTAATTTTGATAAGGCTACTCTTTCTTCTGAACTTAATCATGGAAATATCTCAGGCTATGAAAGTGATGAAACAACCCACTATTCTATCGTAGATCAGTTTGGAAATGCAATTTCTGTTACTACTACAATTAATGGTGCTTATGGTTCAAAATTATATTCAGAAGAACTCGGTTTTTTCTTTAATAATGAAATGGATGATTTTAGTGCCAAACCGGGAGTGCCTAATATGTTTGGTTTGATTGGAGCCGAAGCAAATGCAATTGCACCAGAAAAAAGGATGCTAAGTTCAATGACCCCTACTATTGTAGAAAAAAACGGGAATTTATGGATGTCTGTAGGAACCCCCGGAGGATCTACTATTATAACATCTGTACTACAAACAATCTTAAATGTCAAAGAGTTTAATATGAGTATGCAGGAAGCTGTCAATGCTCCCCGGTTTCACCATCAATGGCTTCCTGATCACATAACATTCGAACCCAATTCTTTTGACAAACAACTTTTGATTGATTTAAAAAAGAAAGGGTATCAAATTAACGAAAAAGAAACAACTATCATCGGAAAAGTGGATGGTATTCTAGTCCTTAAAGATGGAACCCTGGAAGGAGGGGCTGATAAACGAGGGGATGATACCGCTGTTGGATTCTAAAACACCCTAAACTTCAGAATAATATGTATTCCTTACCTCTCTTCGTTTTCCTGAAGAGAGTAAGGGAATATCATTTACATATTCAATAGTAATTTTCGCATCTTTTCCGAAATACTCTTTATACTCTTCCTTCATCTTTTCTTCATCTACTTTCTTGGTCGTATTTAATTTGATCAGGTAATCTTTGATCCCATATTGTACCAACTGAAATTGTTTATAATCTCCATATTTACAAAGTTTATACGACACATGTGACGGCACCAACTTCCCTTTGGTATCATAAATGAGATCTAACTTTCTCCCTTGTATATACATAATATAAGGATTGCCTTCTTCATCAAGGTTCATAGCTCCGACATCTCCCGTATCATATCGTATTAATGGCATGGCATAGTTATGAAGATCTGTAACAATAATCCTTCCTCTTTCTCCCATACCTACAGGTTTATCTGTTTTCATATCCAGTATTTCGATATGATAACTGGCTTTATTAATCACAAACCCTTTTTTATCAAAACTTTCCTGTGCCAAAATCCCATTTTCATTATTAGAATATCTGGATAGTGGCTGCACTCCAAAATATTTCTCTAAGGACTGTTTTGTATAGTCATTTAAACTTTCTGACATTGTTATAATCGACTGGACATTCGCCTTTATAGCAGCAGCCCCATGTCGATCTAAATACTTACATATCTTTTCTAATGCAGAAGCATATCCCAGAAAACTTTTTTTAGAAGGGTCTTTTTCCAGCCACTTGATAAAAGAAGCGATATGAATATCCTCTAAATTAAAAACACTGACAGGGTATACATTTTGCATCCAGTTTTTGGACAGCAAATGTACTTTGACATTGTCTTTCCAAATTTTGATATATACTAGTTTATTCCCTATCTGATATCCTGAAGCTTTAGAAAAAAATAAATTATCCGCCAGACTTCTCTTCCGCTTATTTCTATCATGCAAAACAGAAAAGGGAGCTCCGGTAGAGCCACTTGTAGACACTTTTACACAATCTCTTTGTATATACGCTTTAGAAATAAAGGCTTCAAAATGATCTCGAATCATGTTTTTATTAATCACGGGAAACTGTGTTAATTCTTCTAATACTTTCCCGGTATAATAAGGTACCGTATCTATAGTATGTGTCAATATGTCTGACAAGTATTTTTTTGAAAAATCAGCACTTCCCTGAGAAGTGTGATTTCTCATAATATTTTCTATATCTACATAATGCTTTTTGACACTTCTTCCCTTGAAGTAATCTAATGTCCAAAAAAGCCTTTTTCTCAAAAGTTGTATCATAACAAATCCCAGTATTCTTAAAAACAACTAACTATTAATCAATAGATAATGCTATTCATATTGTATAGCATCTCCATAAAAATTCACTTGAAGAAGGGGTAAAAGAGAAATATAGAAATTAATTATCATTTTAGACGATAATATGCCTACTAAATTACTTAAAACTATAAAATTTATTTAATATAGATTAAAATAAATAGCATAAAAAGTACCTTTTCTCTTTTTTATCCTTTTTTTCATTAGCCTATCAAAATTTATATTTTATCGATAGCAAACGCTCACTAATCGAATTAAAAAAAATCAAGCGCTCTTTAGTAGTAGTTTTAGGTAAGCTTTAAAATCACTACTATGAAAAAAAATTACACATTCTTCTTTTTTGTTTTGATCTCTCTTTATAGTTACGCTCAAAACTTTCAATATCTGGGTAGTTATTCTGCTAATGGTACTCCTGATTATTTAGAATCTCCGGGAGATAATATCAGTATAGCTACTTTAGAACTTATCGACACATCCTTACCTGAAACATTTCAGGTTCCTACATATAACCCTCATTATATAACCTCTAATTACGACACAGATGTTTTTACCACTCAGGAAACTGAAGTTTTTGTAACATTTGTTTCAGAAGGTGCTGGTTTCAGAAATGTATTAGGGTATTATACATATGATCTAAACAATCCTCCAACAACAACTCCCACGGATGAAGAAATTACGATCATCTTTCCTAATGTCTCTGCTCTGGGAAGCGGTGGTGGACTACAAGCTGGTGATAAAGTAAGCATAGGAACATTTCCTGCCGGGACAGGAATTGGGTGGGTATTATTGAGTAATGGATGGAATGGAAGTCAGGTTGGGTATGGATATTGGCAATTGTTTTCTAATCCTGATTTTAATCCCGAGACTGATGTGAGTAAACGATATCACAATGTCTTAATCAAAGATGATACAGAGGAGATTGTTATTTTAGGTTTTGAAGATATACACAGAGAGTTTTCCTGGTGCGATCATGATTTTAATGATACCGTGTTTTATGTTACTGCTACCGAATACAACGACCTTAATACGACGAATAACATTTCTACTTCCAGTGCTACAAATGTATTTTCAGGAAATTTAGGAGGCTTCGAAAGTAATGGGGATTTAGCTTCATTAATTGCTCAAAGAGGTCTTGACCGGTTAAAAAACAACAATCAAGCGAATACGAAAAAGAAACAAGCGGTATACAACAAACGAAATTTTAAGAAAAGTGATCTCGGATACTATTTTCCTGAAACCGGAATGATGGCATATGAGACTCCTCATATATCTACATCTACTGATCTGATTAACTATGCTAACGCTGATGATGTTTTTTCTATAGATTACTACGTAGGAGAAAACAGAGTATCTGCTGGTATTGTAACATCTACAACAGACAGAATATACGATCATAGTAAAACTACCTGTGATCGTCTCAACGCATCTACACTATTAGATGTAAGACCGGTAACCATTAACAACCACAACATGATTTTTTCTATCATGGAACGCAATAATGGTGCTATAGAATATACAATCAGCTTTTCTATAAAGCTAAACGACAATGATACACCAAATGAGCTTTTTAGCTTATGGAATATTGGAGATTATCCCGAAGGAAATTATAAAAATTTTCAACTTTGGGGAGACTCTATGGGACAAGTAGCTCATTTAGCCAACTATATTCTAAATATATTATCAAGTGAGAAAGAACTAACCTCTTCTTCTGAGAACAGCGTTATTCCTACTGTGTATATTAGTTCTGCAACCTATACAAATCAACAATTACAGTTACGTGTAATTAATACATCAAATGCTAAATCTGCTACCATTGATGGAAATATCAGACGATCCGAACATACTGATCTGGAAAAATTCACAGAACAGGTATCTTTAACCGGAGAACATTTTCAGGATATAACCATAGATACTGGTTTTTTATTTGATATAGGATTATCATTTTCCTCTGATACGTCACCTGTTAATGACGCTATTTATTTGGCAGATGGTCCATGGGGTATTGACTATAACAGTTCAGAAACTGTGATCAATGATTTTACCATTGCTCCGCAAATTGAGGAGCTTGTCGACGACCCGCTGGTGTTTTCACTAGAAAGATCTATCAAAGCTTCAGGAACTGTCACAGGAACATGTAATATTTTTCGAACTGTTTTGCCTGGAGATCTGGCATTGGATGCTGCAAATTATGAGAGTGTTCAATTCTATATAAAAAACAACACTCCTATAGAAGTAACAATAATCCCTGAAAACTTAACAGATTGGTCACAACGTCTACGATATCAATTACCAATAAATACAAATAAAACTCCTTATACAATATCAATAGAAGATTTTGTAAATGAAAAAGGAGTTCACGATGAAATAAGTACGATACGAACGGTTTTATTTTCTATTAAAGGAGACTACGTTTCTACAGCAGCATTTGAATTAGAAATTAAAAACCTGGCGCTTGGAGTGGATCCTGATTCTCTAATCGATCTTTCTACTGCCAATATCACTAGTGTTACAAATTACCCAAATCCTTTTTCTGATTTCACGATGATTACAGTTCCGGAAGAAACCCCCTATATCTCCTTATGGGTTTATGACCTGCTTGGAAGAGTAGTGTATAATGCTACCATAGAAACCATAGAAGATAGTAAATCGATCAAGTTTGATTGTTTAGACCTCAAAAGAGGCATGTATAAATATGTTGCGATCCCAAAAAATCAAAAAGAATATAATGGAACCTTTATTATAAAATAAATACTAATAAACCTTTATAGAGCGCTTCACCTATAAACCTACAAAATGCCTAAACTATGAAAAAAATATTCCTCTTTTATATTGCCATAGCACTCAGTAGTATTAGTTATGCTCAGAATTATCAATACCTGGGCGACTATACTGCTAATGGAACTCCTTTATATCTAGAAAGTCCTGGAGATAATATAACCACTGATATTATGGAATTAGTAGATAATTCTCTTTCTGAAACTTTTCAAGTTCCAACGTATAATCCTCACTATATCACTTCTAATTATGAGACGAATATTATCATTACGGAAGAGACAGAAGTTTTTATCACCTATATTCACGAATGTGCAGGGTTCAGAAATGTATTAGGGTACTATACCTACGATGTCAATAATCCACCAACAACTGCTCCTACGGATGAAGAAGTTACTATAATTTTCCCTAATATTTCTGAAGTAGGAAGCGGAGGTGGTCTCCAGCCTGGTGATAAAGTAAGCTTAGGCACTCATCCCGCAGGAACAGGAATTGGATGGGTATTATTAAGTGATGGATGGAATGGAGAACAGGTAGAATATGGGTATTGGCAATTTTATTCTAATCCTGATTTTAATCCTGAACCAAATGAAAGCGACCGCTATCATAATGTTCAAATCAAGGACGACACCAATGAATTAGTTATTTTAGGTTTTGAAGAAATACGCAGAGACCATCCATGGAGTGATAATGATTTCAATGATGCCTTATTTTATATCACCGCAACTGATTATTCTGCAATTGATACAAATAATCTCATCGATTCTTCTTCTTCTACTGATGTTTACTCTGCAAACCTAGGAGGTTTCGAAAGTAATGGTGACTTAGCCAACCAGGTAGCAAAGCGAAATTTTGATCGTTTGAAAAGCAAAAATTATGCAGATCAAAAGAAAAAACAAAAAATGTTTACTAAAAACGCTTTAAAAAACAATGATCTGGGAAACTATTTCCCTGAAACAGGATTGTATGCTACAGAGTCTCCATTTATTTCAACCTCACTTGATCTTGTCAACTATGCTAATGCCAAAGATGTTTTCTCCATCGATTATTATATCGAAGAGAATAGAGTTTCTGCTGGATTAGTAACCACTACTTCTGGTCAAATATACAATCATGCAAAAACAATATGTGACCGGTTGAATGGTTCAACTCTTAAGGATGTACGGCAGGTGACAATTAAAGATCATGACATGATATTTGCTATTATCGAACGTCATAATGGAGATATCGAATACGCTATAAGCTTCTCTATCCGAGAAAATGGTGATAATCATGAGCTTTTTAGTTTATGGAATGTTGATGATTACCCGGAAGGAAATTATAAAAACTTTCAGATTTGGGGAAAATCTATGGCGCAGGTAGTTCATATTGTCAATTATACACTGGAAAAACTGTCTTATGAAAAAAATATCGCTTCTTATCATGTTGATCATCGAGCTCCTACTGTTTTTGTCAGTGCTGCTCGTTACAGAAACAAGGAACTACACTTGGACATCATTAACAAGATAGGAGCCCAACATGTAACTATTGCTTCTAATATAAAACGTACAGAACAAGCAGAGTTAGAAGAATTTTCTGATCAGGTTCCGCTCTCTGGGGAATGGCATGATCAGATAGTTGTAGAAACAGGATTTCTATTTGACATCGGATTATCTTTTGAGGACAATCTCTCTGATAAAAGTGATGCTTTATACCTTGCTGATGGTCCTTGGGGAATTGATTATATAGCAGAAGATACGACAATCGATGAATTCGTAATTAATGAACAAGAAAGTGATTTAGATCCAGCTATCTATCAATTAGAACGTTCCAGTAATGCTTCCGGAACCCTAAAAGGAACGTGTAATCTATTCAGAACTTTTTTACCCGGAGATCTATCCTTAAAGACGAAAGATTACGAAAGTATTATGTTTACGATACAAAACAACCTTCCTATAGAAGTAATTTTAGTCCCTAGTAACTTAGAAGACTGGAATAATCGTCTTCGGTATTATATCCCTGCTAATTCTAGTAACACTGATTACACGATCCGGTTTGATGAATTCACCAATGCTGCAGGAGTATTTGAAGAAATTAATGACCTGCGATCCGTGATATTTTCTATGCATAACGGAACAGAAACTCCGGTTAGTTTCTCTATTGACATACATAAATTAGGTTTAGGTATTAATCCTGAGTCTTTATTAGGTACCCTGGCTAATCAGTCAAAAGCGATAAACTATCCTAATCCATTTACAGATTATACAATTGTAACTGTACCCCAAAAGACATCCAACATAGATCTACATGTTTATGATCTTTTTGGTAGAAAAATATACAATTCCATGTTAAAAACTATGGAAGATGAAAAGTCAGTTAAGTTTGACCCAACAAACTTAAACTTAGCAAAGGGTCTCTATACATATATTGCCCTTTACAATGAAAGAGAAAGAGCGACGGGTAGTTTTTTAATTCAGTAAGTAGAGGTGCTTACTATTCTCTTATAACTAATTAGTATAGAAATGGCAAAAAACATGCTAAACATTATTAGTTATAAAAAATGCGCGGAGGGGTCCGCGCATTTCTTTTATTGCTATTTGTAAAGATCGAAACGTATTATTTTACTTCTTCAAAATCTACATCTTGTACATCATTTCCTTCTGAATCATTTCCTCCTCCGGATTCTCCTCCTGGATTTGGTCCTGCAGCTCCTCCTTGTTGCTGAGCCTCCGCTTGTGCCTTATACATTTCTTCACTAGCTACTTTCCATGCTTCATTAATCTTATCTAATGCTGGCTGAATAACTGCTAGATCTTTTGTTTCATAAGCCTTCTTTAACTCTGCCAAAGCATCTTCAATTGGCTTTTTCTTATCTTCAGATAGTTTCTCTCCAAACTCAGATAATTGTTTTTCTGTCTGGAAGATCATTCCATCAGCTTCATTCAACTTATCAGCCTTCTCTTTAGCTTGCTTATCTGCATCTGCATTTGCTTCTGCTTCTTTCTTCATTTTCTCGATTTCTTCTTCTGTCAACCCTGAAGAAGCTTCGATTCTAATATCTTGAGACTTATTAGTTGCTTTATCTGTAGCAGATACTTTGATAATTCCATTGGCATCGATATCAAAAGTTACTTCAATCTGAGGAACTCCTCTTTGTGCTGGTGGAATTCCATCTAAGTGGAAACGACCAATCGTTTTATTATCTGCTGCCATTGGGCGCTCTCCCTGTAAAACATGAATTTCTACAGAAGGCTGGTTATCTGCTGCTGTAGAGAATACCTGTGATTTTTTAGTAGGGATTGTTGTATTCGCTTCTATTAATTTTGTCATTACGTTCCCCATAGTCTCAATTCCCAGAGAAAGTGGCGTAACATCTAATAATAATACGTCTTTTACATCTCCTGTCAATACTCCTCCCTGGATTGCAGCACCAATTGCTACTACCTCATCAGGATTTACTCCTTTTCCTGGAGCTTTTCCGAAGAATTGCTCTACAGCATTTTGAACTGCTGGAATACGAGTCGACCCTCCTACCAAAATAATCTCATCAATATCACTAGTAGATAGCCCAGCGTTTTTAAGTGCTGTACGACAAGGTTCGATAGTACGTTTCACTAAATCATCAATTAATTGATCAAATTTAGAACGTGTCAATGATCTAACCAAGTGTTTTGGTCCACTTGCTGTTGCTGTAATATACGGTAAGTTGATCTCTGTCTGCGCAGAAGACGATAATTCGATTTTTGCTTTTTCAGCAGCCTCTTTTAATCGTTGTAAAGCCATTGGATCTTCTCTTAGATCCATATTCTCTTCTCCTTTGAACTCTGCTGCTAACCAATCAATAATCTTTTGATCAACATCATCTCCTCCTAGGTGAGTATCTCCATCAGTAGCTAACACTTCGAAAACTCCATCACCTAATTCTAGTATAGAAACGTCATGAGTTCCTCCTCCAAAGTCAAAAACAACAATCTTCTGATCCGTTCCTTTTTTATCTAATCCATATGCCAAAGCTGCAGCTGTTGGCTCATTGATAATTCGCTCTACTGTCAGCCCGGCAATTTCTCCGGCTTCTTTTGTTGCCTGACGCTGTGCATCATTAAAATATGCAGGAACAGTAATTACTGCTCTTGATACATCTTGTCCTAAATAATCCTCTGCAGTTTTCTTCATTTTCTGAAGTGTCATTGCAGATAATTCTTGTGGTGTATATAAACGCCCATCGATATCAACTCGTGGGGTATCGTTATCTCCTTTTACTACTTTATAAGCAGCTCTCTCTGCTTCTTTTGCCGATTCAGAGAACTTGTTTCCCATAAATCTCTTTATAGAAGAAATGGTTTTTGTTGGATTAGTAACAGCTTGACGCTTCGCAGGATCTCCAACTTTGATCTCTCCTCCTTCAACAAATGCTATCACAGATGGAGTGGTTCTTTTCCCTTCAGCATTAGGGATAACCACAGGCTCATTACCCTCCATTACAGAAACACAAGAGTTGGTTGTTCCTAAATCTATTCCTATAATCTTACTCATACTATTATGTTATAATTTGTTTAAGTGTTTTCAATATTAATTCCCCCTACTCTGTTCAATCATTATGCCATGACACAATTGCTGACATGATGTCATTTTTTATTTTTTTTATACTGGTAATTATCAATATTTCTGATACATGACTTTTTTGTAATTTTATTTTATCTTTAAAAAAATCCATTTTAAATGGCAAAATCATATATTTACCGGCTAATTTTTTTGAATACCTTATTTATATGAAACGCATCAGTGTTTTTGATATGCTTAAAATCGGAGTGGGACCATCCAGCTCCCATACGCTTGGTCCCTGGAGAGCAGGACAACAATGGATATCCGAGCTCAAAGAAAATGGGCATTTCGACTCTGTCAATTCTATTACAGTAGATCTTTTCGGGTCATTATCCTTAACCGGAAAAGGACACGCTACGGATTTAGCTGCCATTTTAGGTCTTTGTGGACATGACCCTGTCACTATTGACGTATATAAAATAGATAGTATCATTAGTACTATCCAAACCACAAAAAAATTATTTTTAGATGATACCCTAGAAGTGTCTTTTGATACAGAAACTGATATTGTATTCAATAGAGATTTCAAAGAGTTTCACCCCAATGCGATTACATTTACCGCTATATTAAAAAATAACGATAAAGTAGCCACTACTTTTTATTCTGTCGGAGGAGGCTTTGTTATCAAAGAAGATCAGGAGACAGTTACAGATAGTGAAGAAGACACAAAAACCTTTCCTCTTCCCATAGACAAAGCTTCTGAACTACTTCAATATTGTAAAAAACACAATAAAAAAATATCTGAAATCGTATTGGAGAATGAACGTTCTCTCCGTACAGATGAAGAAATTGACGCTGACCTGAAAAAAGTATGGGATGTCATGTTAGAATCTATGTATATCGGATGTCATACCGAAGGAACACTTCCTGGAGGACTTAACGTACGTAGAAGAGCCTTTGATAGCCATAAAAATTTAATAGGAGGTACTGAGTACAGTACAAAAGAAGAATGGATCGAAGCCATTAGAGATACAGAAGTGGCATTTCGTCAGATATTAAAATGGGTTTCTTGTTTTGCTCTGGCAGTAAATGAAGTAAATGCATCATTAGGTCGTGTGGTAACCGCCCCTACAAATGGAAGTGCAGGAGTTATTCCTGCAGTATTAATGTACTATATGGTTATAGAAAATCACGATGCTAATTTTGAAGATATCAAACAGTTTCTTTTGGTAGCTGGAGAAATCGGTAGTCTGTTCAAAAAAGGAGCTACAATTTCTGCTGCTATGGGAGGATGTCAGGCAGAAATAGGTGTGTCTTCTGCAATGGCAGCTGGAGCACTGACAGAATTAATGGGGGGAACTCCCGAACAAGTATTAATGGCCAGTGAGATTGCCATGGAACATCATTTAGGCTTAACATGTGACCCAATCGGAGGATTAGTACAGATTCCGTGTATTGAACGTAATGCTATGGGAACTGTAAAAGCAATTAATGCCTGTGAAATGGCTCTTGATACAGATGCCTCTAACGCCAAAGTTCCCTTAGATAAAGTTATAGAAACCATGTGGGAAACTGCGCAAGATATGCATACCAAATATAAAGAAACCAGTGAAGGTGGTCTCGCTATAAAAGTTAATATGAGTGATTGCTAATTTTATAGATGAATACCTCCACGAATTCGTTTTGGGATCAAAGTAAAAACCTGTTTTTAGCATACATCCAATTAATAGGTTTTTACTTTATATTTTTTATTCTTTTAGGAATTATCCAGCAGGTATTTCCGGGAATTGATCTGACTAAATATTCGCAAAAAGATTTGATGCAACTTATAGAAAAAGAGAAATTACACGCTTTCTTCTCCCTCATTCTTATTGCTCCTATTATAGAAGAGTCAATGTTCCGTACCTTATTGCGACCTTCGTCTAAAGAGCTAACGCTATGGGGAAGTACCTGGATCGTCAGTATTCTGTGGGGGGTACTTCCTAAAATGAGTTGGTATTATTCATACCCATTACTACTTATTAGTATTTCACTTGTATTTTTTATTTTATCCCTTCTTATTTCCAAAAAAATTCTCCGAAAGGCATGTACATTTCTTTCTCAAAAAGAAATCTGGATATTGCAAATTACAGCTGTTGTTTTTGGCTTATTCCATATTGTCAACTATGTAGATTCCTTCTTATTAGATAGTGCACTATTCCTTCTGATTGTACCCAGGATTATTGCTGGTCATGTTTTTGGTACCTTAAAAATAAAGAACAGACATATTATTTGGCCAATAACCCTTCATGCTATGAATAATGGCATTATCTATCTTCTCTTTATACTCAGATCCTAATTTATTGACAATCTTCTTTTTTTCTTGTATCTACTACTGATAAAATCTTCCACTGGGTCCCATCATGATATAATTGAAAGGTATTTATCCCACAATGGCTAAAAGTATCATTTAAGTAAAACTCATATGGTGTCCAGGCAGTAGCTAACTGTTTATCTGCTTCTATCTTAAACAATAACAATCGTTCATTCCATCTGCTTTTTTGTGCCATTTCGTGAATCACACGCATAAAGTCAGATACATTTGTACTTCGAGTACTATAGGAACCTTCTTTTGTCTTTATAACTGTTTTCAGTGTGATATCCTGATCAATAGTTTTTCTTATGATACTAGTATCTCCTTTATGAAATCCTTCAAAAAATTCTACAATAGTTTGTTTTACTTCTTTTTTATAGGTAGCTACATTATCCATCGTTCCGTTTTTCTGCCCTATTATAACCCCTGTAAAAAACATACTAATTATCACACAATACCTTTTCATATTTATTTATTTTTCATATAAAAGTATCACATTATTATCAATTATTCCTATCGATTATAAATTATAAAGTAGCCTGCAGATTAAACTTGTTGTCATTATCCTAAATCATTACATTTACAACAATAAATTAATAAAATAATGTCAACAGCAAAAAAAGATTACAAACGAGTTACTGTAAAATCTCTTACAGAGATGAAAGCTAATAATGAAAAAATCTCTATGCTTACTGCCTATGATTATACAATGGCTAAAATCGTAGATGGTGCCGGAGTGGATGTCATATTAGTAGGAGATTCAGCCTCTAATGTAATGGCAGGACATGAAACTACACTTCCTATTACACTTGATCAAATGATCTATCATGCCTCTTCTGTAGTCAGAGGTATAGACAGAGCTTTAGTAGTTGTTGACCTTCCTTTTGGTAGTTATCAGAGTGACCCTAAAGAGGCATTGCGTTCTTCCATTCGTATTATGAAAGAATCCGGAGGTCATGCTGTAAAACTAGAAGGAGGAAAAGAAGTAAAAGATTCCATCAAAAGAATTCTTCATGCAGGAATTCCAGTTATGGGGCACTTGGGACTAACTCCTCAATCTATCTATAAGTTTGGAACTTATACTGTTCGTGCAAAAGAAGAGGAAGAAGCTAAAAAACTAAAAGAAGACGCTTTGATGCTTCAAAAAGCAGGATGTTTTGCCATCGTACTAGAAAAAGTTCCTGCTAATTTAGCACGTGAAGTAGCAGAAAAATTGACTATTCCTGTTATTGGTATCGGTGCTGGAAATGGTGTTGATGGGCAGGTATTAGTTACTCATGATATGCTGGGAATGACACATGAATTCAATCCCAGGTTTTTAAGACGTTACCTGGATCTGTATACGGAAATGACCAGTGCTTTTAAGCAGTATGTAGACGATGTAAAGTCTGTTGATTTCCCAAATGAAGATGAGCAATATTAATGCTCTCTTTTTTTTTTATGTTTTCTAATTGTTCAACAGTAACAAAATAGAGTTGAAAACACTTTCTAATACATCGAATTTGATTGTTTTATATGAAGACAATCATATTATAATTGTCAATAAACGTCCAGGAGACATTGTACAGGGTGACAAAACCGGAGATCAGCCACTTAGTGAGGTGGTCAAAGACTATATTGCTGAAAAATACAATAAACCTGGTGCAGTATACCTGGGGGTTGTTCACCGTTTGGACAGACCTACCAGTGGTATTGTTGTTTTTGCCCGAACCAGTAAAGCGTTAACCCGATTAAACAAGGTATTTGCCAACAAGGAAATACAAAAAACCTATTGGGCTGTAGTACAACCAGCCCCTAAACAACCACAAGCAACACTTGTTCATTGGTTAAAGCGAAATACCAAACAGAACAAATCATATGCGCATCAAAACGAAGTTTCTGAAAGTAAAAAAGCAAGTTTGTCGTATCGTGTATTAAAAAAACTACAGCGCTTTCAGTTACTGGAAATCGACCTGCATACAGGAAGGCATCATCAAATTCGTGCCCAGCTGTCAGCTATTGGTTGTCATATCAAAGGGGATTTAAAATACGGGGCATCTCGAAGTAATAAAAATGGAAGCATTCACCTGCATGCCAGAAAATTACAATTTACACATCCTGTAAAAAAAGAAGCCATGACAATTATTGCCCCTCCTCCTTCTGATTCTGTATGGGATGATTGTCTCTAAAAAAATATAATTGTTATAAAAAACAATAGCTACTTTGGCAAGAAAAACGGAGTTTACTTCTTTTAGAAAAAAGAAAACATAACTGACGATAATCCAATACAAATTGTTTTTACAGTTAGAAACTGCTTTTCTTTGTAAACAACAAAGACCCCTCTTTCATTGCTTAGTAAGAAATTCTAACACCAAATCACATTTCTTTAGCCGAATAGATTCGGGAACCTATGGGCAAACAAAAAAAGTATGCCTTGGTTATCTTGACAACGAATATGGAAAAACATTCTTACATCACATAAATAACAATTCGACAAAACTAGATTTTTGGGATTTAACTAGCTAAACAACTCATTAATAAACAGGTATTTACACGCTAACCTATTATAAATTAATCTTTTACATTACACTCTTCAAAAGATAGTCATCTGATGACTATTTATTGAACAGGCGAAATCCGAAAAGCCATAAAAAAGAGTAGGAAGTACTTTTAAAACGTATTATTATGGGATTTTATTCAAAACAACCTGTTAACCCCAAAAAAACAACTGCAACCTATCTATGGACAGGTTTAAGAACTCCGGGAGTTTTCTTAGTTCATGTAGAGGGCGATGCACCAAACTATTCCTCTGGATTTGACCTCGTACGAGACCCACACTTTGTAGGAGGCTTAAAAGTTGAGTCAATGGGGTGGACTGGTCCCATCGGTGAGGGGACAACACCATATAGTGTCAATGGGTCTTTTTCCGGTGAATACCGATCACAAATCGTCGTTTCTGGTTCTAATGGGGATTTCAGTATAGATGTCAAAGAAATTCCCCATGATCAAGTGGATGAATTCATGAAGTCCAATGCTGCTAAACAAGTAGAGGAATTAGCCGCAAAATAGAGTACCTATAAAATCTTTGCAAATGACTTCCTAATATTTAGTATATTAGGAAGTCGTTTTTTAGGACGACTTCTTTTGAGGTTTTTGTTTTTATCGTTTTATTTCGAAACAGGTATAAAACACTTACTTGATACTTATAACCTATTTTATTTATATCATACTCTTATGTCTAATACTCCGACCATTGCATTGCGCCCCCGATTCAAAGTAGCATTAAATTATACGAATAAGGATGCTTTACAACGTTTTGAAACGGCAAAAAAAGAACAAAAAGATGTTATTATAACAAGAGTAGATGATCATGTTTTTTTAAAAATACCTAAAAACCAACAGCATTTCTGGTCTCCTCAGCTTCATCTGGAAATCAATGAAAAAACAAGTAATAGTGCTATACTTTACGGCTTATTTGGTCCTAGTCCAACTGTCTGGACCTTATTTATGTTTTTACATTTTATCGTTGCCGCCATCTTTATAGCATGCAGTATCTGGACTTATAGTAACTGGTCATTGGGTACAGACTATGGAATTCAGTTATTCTTGACTTTGTTCATGGTACTAGTGTGGTTTATCTTATACGCAGCCGGAAGAATTGGTAGAGCAACTGGTAAAAAAGAGATGTACTTTCTATATGATTTTATGAATCACACCCTTCAATTAAAAAAATAACTATTTTTCTTTTACTGACCGTATACTTTCTATCACTACAGAACTCAGAATTAGCAACCCTCCAATAATGGTATAAAAACTCGGTATTTCATGAAGAAAAAAGATTCCTAAAATAATTCCATATATTGGCTGGATACAACTCATAATACTAGCAGTTGTAACCGTAAATTTCCTAAAACTTCTCAGAAATAATGTATGTCCTACTGCTGTGGTTAACAATGCTAATGCTAACACTGCCGGCCATTGTCGTGTTATCCCGGAACTATCCATAATCCATATTAACGGCAGGGACAATACTCCTATAATCACAACCTGATACCACATCAAAACTGAACCGTTATAATTACTTACTTTATTTTTCATTAAAATATTGCGCAAAGAATAACATATCGCAGAAAAAACTCCAAAACCAACAGCCTGCGTATTTGTATTTTGAACATCAAAATCCGGTACTAAAAAATAGATTCCTATCAGCACCAATACCGCCAACAGTAATTGCACTTTCTGAAAGCTTGTTTTTAATAGTAAAGGTTCTAAAATCGTTGTTATTACAGGAAATGTAAATAAAGATAACATTCCTATGGCCACATTAGAAAGTTGCAGGGCATAAAAATACGTAACCCAATGTACCCCCATTAGCACCCCGCTTAACAGCACTACTCCCCTGTCCTTATTAGCGATCGTAAAAGAGATGTTTCTCCATTTACAGAAAACAAATAATAATACTGCTGCCAGAAGTGCTCTAAACCCAATAATAACAGGGACAGGCATATCAATATACCGCCCTAACGGACCGGAAGTGGCAATAAAAAGGATCGCTAAATTTAATTCTAGGAGGTTTTTGAAGTTTCTGTTATTTGACAAGGCTAACGTATTAATGAAAAATTAGAAGTAAATTCTTTAGTAATGTTATTTTCGATATAGGTTACTTTAAACCAATAATCACTGGATGGCATTAATTTCCCATTGTACGTCCCATCCCAATTGCTACCAGTTCTGAGTTTTCTGATAAGTTTCCCATGTCTATCAAAAATGGAAGTATCTAATATAGAAATTCCTTGCTTTTCCGGAATAGCCCAGGAGTCATTCCACCCATCCCCATTAGGCGTAAAAAAAGAAGGATAATCTGCTGTTAAGGTAAGGTCAACACTAATTTCTCCACAAGAATACGTATCCCGTACTCGTATAATATGAGTTCCGTATTCTACAGCTGTAAATGTATTGGAGCTTTGCCATTCTCCTGTATTCAATTGGTATTCATACGTCCCATTTCCAGACACAGATACCGCTATCGTTGCACGATTGGAAAATGCTCCCGAAACTACATCGATTACTGCCTCTACAGGAGGATAAGAAGGTACTACTGTGGTCGTCCTTGAAAAAGAACACCCTGTCCCCGTATGTATTGCTTGTACCGTATATGTTCCGGCTGTCAATGGGAAATATTCTGATTGTATTGCTCCTGTAATTTCATTTGCAGGATCTACTGTCTCTCCCCTATACCACTGAAAATTATATTCCGAAGCTACCAAACCTACAGCAATACGATCAACCGGAAGTAAATTAAGCCTTGTTCCTTCTTCATCCAAGCAGATGATATACTCATCTAACATGGTTACTTGCGAGGTTACATCTAGGACAATTGTTTTTATTTCGAAAGAGGCAACTTCAAAACACGTTTGTGTATGATCTGCAATTCTTATCCAAATGGTTTGCTCTTCTGAAAGGTTTTCATAACTAGAGGGCGTATCAATCTCAACATTGGCAGTCTTAAACTCATTTGCATCCTCTTCTGACTCATGATATGTTATGACATAATCACTCGCATTCTGAGTTCCCAAAATTCGCGAAGCATTCGCCGTTAAATCAAATAACTCTTTCCCATTTCCATCAATATCACATTCCATGATTTCCATAGGTGATTGTGCTATTAGCGGAGGAGTTACGAATTCTATTACGACATCATCCGTTGTCTGACATTCTCCCGACAATACTGCGTGAACATTATAAGTTCCTGGTTGCATTACTGATAATTGAGAACCTCCTGCTAATACGGTTGTCCCATCACCCGGTGCAACTGGTTGTCCGTTTTTAAACCAGCTATAACTTGCTCCTGCTCCAATATTTGCATCCAAGACAATAGGGGTACCTTCACAACCTGGGTTCCCATTTGCAACAGTTCTGTCTTCTCCTAAATCCCCTCCCAAGTTAAAACTCTCCGCTTTTAGAAATACAGCAGAGTCAAATGCTCCATCTGTATTTTCTGCAATGACTAGTTTAATCGTATATGTTTCTCCCGGAGTTACAAAACCAGAAGCTGTCAACACCTTGGTATATCCATTAAAATCTATAGGAGAACTCGAACCTGGAGTGACTGTTTTATTATAATAAGATGGGTTCTTAGGTGCACATTCTCCATCAAGTGTGTACTCGCCATCTCCATTAAAATCTACTCCTTCATTAATTGTTGTTACTTTTACCGGTACCGGAGGGTCTGTATTGGGAACCACCGCTAAATTTTCGGAATTTCCAGATGAATCTGTAAGAATAAAAGCAAAAACATCAGAAAACTGACAAGGGAATCCCTGTGTATATTCTTCAGATGCAAATAAAAAATCAAAGCTTATAAAGTCAATTGTAGGTACAAAATCGAATTGAATATACGTCGCATTATGTAATCCAGAAGTACTGGTAATACTTGATAAATCCGAGTCTCCTCCCCAAGAAGTATCACTCCCTTCGCTTAACGCTTCCACTCCATTAGGTCCCTGGGCACTTTTTGCTCTTCCAGTACTAAGAATGATCCCTCTGTCTATTTCAAACCCTGAACCATTTTCTTCAAAATATCCAATTCCATTAATCCCAAAATCAGTTCCCGTAGAAGAAGAGAAATTACTCACTTTAGCACATGGACTATTCACTAAAATGTCCTCTACTAATTCTTGTACGGTATACGACGTATCATCTACATTAATCTGCCCCTGTATTAGATTGTGTATTAACAAAAAGGATACGATATAAATTATTTTTTTCATGTGTCATTTTATTAAAAAACTCACACAGCATTAAAGATAGGCTAATGAACTGTCTTTTTACTACACGGTTCCTGCCTTCTCTTCTTCCTATAACATACTCAACCCGAATTCCTTTACTGCTCCAAATATACTTTATTATAGATAATATCTACCACAATCTCTTTCTTTTAACTCAGCAATAAGAACCTAAAATTTTCTAAACTTAGCTAAAATATCAACGTTTCTTTACTAATTTAAAGATTCCCGTGTCCGCACGAAACCAACTTACTAAAAGCAAAAAAACAGACTATTATATAATGTTCATACTTCTTAACGAAGTAAACCTCTTGCCTTTTCTTTGATAATATCTGCTACAGGTCTCCCTTCTATATTACTCTCTAACCAAGAAAGGATGTCCAGATATAAGAAAGCTCTTTTTTCATAAGGGTGTTCTTCATATTGTTTTAATGTTTTATGAAGTTTTCTAAACTCATCCTTTATCTGATGAGGGAAAATATCTCCAAGATTCCTCAAAAACTTAATCATTTCTTTTTGCACCTCATATAAATCATCCATTTTTATCAAAAACTTATAAGTCTCCTTTAACTGACTTTCTAAGTGATAATCCATTCCTGCTTCGTAATGTGCCACTAAACTAAGTACCCTTGAAAAACACATTAAATCTTCTCGTACCTTCAATGATTTATTATCTATAATTTTAGCCAGGTACAAAATACACTCTCTATGATCTCCCATCCCAAAATACAAACAAGCAATTTTATAATACAATACCATTATATGGTGATCATCTAATCGCTTTTTATACTCTTTAATCCCATTAAGGATTTCATTTACCAAATACTCTCCTTCATGAAATGTTCCTTCTAAAAAATGTACATTCAACTTATTGTTATAGATAAACAAAAAGGATAATACTGCTATATTATCATTTTTAGGGAACTTATCAGCGTTGATTGTTTCTTCAAAACGCCCCAATGTCAGATTTAATTGTGTTTTATCTTTTATTAAATACAATGATTCTAATAAATAATGATTTCCCCTTAGAAAAAAAACCGGGTTAAGTATCATCATTTTGGGGTGTTTATAAAACAAATCCACCCATTTTTTAGAATATTTATAACAAGACAAGAAATCCTGAACTATAAAACTATACCATAAGTGAGCTTTATACAACCACAATTTTTCTCTAAAACCTAAAGCGGTCCATTTATATTCCGGAAGCTTACTTTCGAAATACTCTGTTATCGCCTGATGTTCTTTATCGTTTTTTACATACCCCGTTTTTAGCATTAATCCATATAATTGTAATGATAGATTAGATAGCTTGCTGGTCAAAACATTTTTAACACTTAAGTCTTTTGCCTGAATTGTCAATTCATCAGCTCGAGTACTAATACTGCGGGTAATATACTGAGTTTCTATAATCTTCTCCAGTTCAACAATCTCATACGCACTATTATTTTCTTCATTATCAATCGCCAGTGTCTTTGCCTTATCCAGAATTTTTAAGCTTTGCTTATACAATCCTTTGTGATATAAAATTGTAGCAAAATCCTGCTGCTCTCTTATTTGCGATCTAATATTCTGATGTAAAGGACTTAAACGCAAACTAATCAAAATTTGTTTGTATAAATGCGCTTTTAGATTTGATATCTGTAATTTGGTTACAATCCCTTTTTTAATGATCAAATCCTCATCCAATGTTTCACTTTTATCCAGATGGTTAAAAAGGGCTAAAAATTTAGAATCTGAATTCACTCCCAAACGCCCGACATAGACTTTGAATTGACGTTTTTCTGATTTAGAAAGAGACTTTACTAAAACAAACAAAGGATCTTTTTGATCATTAGTCATTGTAAGAAATTAAATTATAAAAAACTGATTATTAACTATTTATGCCTTATACCGTTTATATAAACATTGTAAACAGGTGAACAAAACATCTCTTTTTTGAATCCCCAAAATATAAATTCGTAAGAGATTTAAGAAACATCTGGGAGAAATATTTTTTTGAGATGTGTCCTGTAAATAACCATCTAATATTGATAATTTATTTGAATTCTTATGAGTAGTAACAAAGTCCAAATTTTCGATACAACCCTTAGAGACGGAGAACAAGTTCCTGGTTGCAAATTAAACACGCAACAAAAACTAATCATAGCAGAACGTCTCGACACCTTGGGAGTTGATGTTATTGAAGCAGGTTTTCCTGTTTCCAGTCCCGGAGACTTCGCTTCTGTAAGTGAAATCGCTAAAATTGTAAAAAATGCTACAGTTTGCGGACTGACAAGATCTGTAGAAAAAGATATCAAGGTAGCTGCAGAAGCACTCCAGTATGCTAAACGACCAAGAATACATACGGGAATAGGGACTTCTGACTCTCATATCAAATACAAATTTAATACAACCCGAGAAAAAGTAATTGAACGTGGCGTTGCTGCTGTTAAATATGCCAAGTCATTTGTAGAAGATGTAGAGTTCTTCGCAGAAGATGCCGGGAGAACAGATAATGAATACCTAGCACGTGTTTGCGAAGCGATGATCAAAGCAGGAGCAACTGTATTGAATATTCCTGATACTACAGGGTATTGTCTTCCTGAAGAATACGGAGCAAAAATAAAGTACTTAAAAGAAAATGTAACCGGTATCGATAATGTAACGATCTCTTGTCACTGTCACAATGACCTGGGGTTAGCAACCGCTAATTCTATTGCCGGTGTACTTAATGGAGCCAGACAAATTGAATGTACTATTAACGGAATCGGAGAACGTGCCGGGAATACCGCTTTGGAAGAAGTCGTAATGATTATGAGGCAACATCCGACATTAGCACTTAATACGAATATCAATCCGAAACTATTATTTGATACCAGTCGAATGGTTTCTGAAGGTATGGGAATGGTTGTACAACCAAATAAAGCCATTGTAGGAGCTAATGCCTTTGCACACAGCTCAGGAATCCACCAAGATGGAGTGATCAAAAATAGAGAAACCTATGAAATTATTGATCCTGAAGAAGTAGGAGTAACAGAATCTGCTATTGTACTTACTGCCAGAAGTGGTAGAGCTGCTCTAGCGTATAGAGCTAAAAAAGTAGGGTATGATTTAACAAAGCTTCAATTGGATGACGCTTACAAAGAATTCCTTTCTTTTGCTGATAGAAAAAAAGAAGTAAAGGATGAAGATATCCATGAAATAATGAGAATTAAAAGCATTGCTTCTGCCATTGTAGCATAATACACATATTTAATTTTCTCTCTCCTGAAAAACAGGAGAGAGAAATATATACGATAATCAAAAGCAAAAAGTAAAAGATACAACACTAGATTCGTGAAGTTTTTTTTGAGGATTCCCTCAACCCCTCTTTTCGAACGCTAAAAAAATGAAACCAGTGAAGAAGACCTTATTTGATAAAGTTTGGGATGCACATGTCGTTAAAGAAATAAAAGACGGACCACAAATTTTGTATATCGACAAACATTTAATCCACGAAGTAACAAGTCCACAAGCATTTAATGAACTTGAACAACGTGGAATTCCTATTTTTAGACCTAATCAGATTGTCGCTACAGCAGATCACAACACTCCAACGGTAGATCAACATCTTCCTGTAAGAGATGAAATGTCCAGAAAGCAATTAGAGCAACTTTCTCAAAATTGTGCTAAAAATGACATTACTTTATATGGGCTTGGTCATCAATATAATGGTATTGTACATGTCATGGCTCCGGAACTGGGAGTTACACAACCTGGAATGACAATGGTATGTGGAGACAGCCATACCTCTACTCATGGTGCTTTTGGAACCATCGCTTTTGGTATAGGAACCAGTCAGGTAGCACAGGTTTTTGCTAGTCAATGTTTATTGTTACAAAAACCTAAAAGTCTGAGAGTAACTGTCAATGGAAAACTAAAACCCGGAGTACTGCCTAAAGATGTAATTTTATATATCATTTCTAAGTTAGGAACAAACTCTGGTACAGGATATTTCTGTGAATATGCAGGAAATGTATTCGAAGAAATGTCAATGGAAGGGCGAATGACGGTTTGTAATATGAGTATCGAAATGGGAGCTCGAGGAGGTATGATTGCTCCTGATGAGACTACCTTTGCATATGTAAAAGGACGTAAATTTGCTCCTCAGGGAGAAGAATTCGATAAAAAAGTAGCTTACTGGAAAACACTCCCTACAGATGAAGGAGCTATATTCGACAAAGAATACTTTTTTGATGCAGAAGATATAGAACCCATGATTACCTATGGAACTAATCCTGGAATGGGTATCAAAATAACAGAACACATCCCTTCTGAAAATAATGACTCTTTTGAAAAATCATTAGCATATATGAATTTTGAAAAAGGGCAATCCTTGATTGATCAAAAAATCAATTATGTATTTATCGGTAGTTGTACCAATAGTAGAATTGAAGATTTCCGAATTGCAGCCAGCTTTATTAAAGGAAAAACCAAAGCTAATAATGTTACTGCCTGGTTTGTTCCTGGCTCTCAACAGGTCGCTAAACAAATTGAAAATGAAGGTTTAAAGGATATTTTTGAAGAAGCCGGATTTCATTTGAGACAACCAGGGTGTTCTGCTTGTCTGGCTATGAATGATGACAAAATTCCAGAAGGAGAGTACTGCGTATCGACTTCTAATAGAAATTTTGAGGGACGACAGGGACAAGGAGCCAGAACCATATTAGCCAGTCCGTTAGTAGCCGCAGCAACGGCTATAGAAGGTAAAATTATTGATGTTACAAAATACTTAAATTAGATTATGGATAAGTTTACAAAATTAGTATCACCAGCTATTCCTCTACCAATAGAGAATATAGATACCGACCAAATTATCCCTGCCCGCTTTCTAAAAGCGACAAACAGAGATGGTTTTGGAGAAAATTTATTCAGAGACTGGAAATACAATAAAGATGGAAGTCTTAATAACGAATTTGCTCTAAATGACATGACCTATACCGGGACAATTCTTGTTGCAGGAGATAATTTTGGATGTGGTTCCAGTAGAGAGCATGCTGCTTGGGCAATACATGATTATGGATTTAAGGTCGTTGTATCCAGTTTTTTTGCTGATATTTTTAAAGGAAATGCATTAAACAATGGGGTATTACCTGTACAGGTAACTCCAGAGTTTTTATCCGAAATATTTGAAGAAGTACGTAAAAACCCGGAAACAGCATTAGAAGTAGATCTGGAGCATCAGACAATTACTATTACTGCTAATGGAAATTCTCAAAACTTTGAAATTAACAACTACAAAAAGACCTGTCTTATGAACGGGTATGATGATATTGATTTCTTAGTTAATAGTAAAAGTGAAATCGAAGCCTTTGAAGCTTCAAGACAATAAGGTAGTGTCATACACTCCCCAAAATACCAACACCATATAAAACAAAGAAAATGAAACTAGATATTGCCGTATTATCAGGAGATGGAATCGGACCAGAGGTAACCGCTCAAGCCATCAAGGCGTTGGAAGCTATTGCGCATAGTTTCGACCACACATTTATATTCAAAGAGGGATTAGTCGGGGCTATTGCCATCGATAAAACTGGAAATCCCCTACCCGATACTACTTTAGCTTTATGTTCGGACACAGATGCTGTTCTCTTTGGAGCTATTGGAGATCCTAAATATGATAATGACCCTAGTGCTCCAGTTCGACCAGAGCAAGGCTTATTAAAGCTGAGAAAAGAATTAGGGCTCTATGCCAATATACGCCCTGTTAAAGCCTATAAAACATTAATCGAAAAATCTCCATTAAAAAAAGAGATTATAGACGGTACTGATATTTCTATCTATAGAGAACTAACCGGAGGCATCTATTTTGGTAAAAAAGAATTGAGTGAAGATGGTACTGTAGCCTCTGATCTATGCGAATATTCTAAACCAGAAATAGAACGCATTGCACATTTAGCATTTAAATCAGCCCAAAAAAGAAGAAAGAAAGTAACATTAGTTGATAAAGCAAATGTATTGGAGTCTTCTCGTTTATGGAGAAAAGTTGTCACCGAAATTGCTGCCGAATATCCAGAGGTAACTTTAGATTTCCTATTTGTAGATAACGCTGCAATGCAGATGATTCTCAATCCAAGTCAATTTGATGTAATTCTTACTGAAAATATGTTTGGTGATATCATCTCTGATGAAGCTAGTGTTATCGGAGGATCTATTGGGCTTTTAGCCTCAGCATCTGTTGGAAATCGATTCGCGATGTTCGAACCAATACATGGATCATATCCACAGGCAACCGGAAAAGGAATTGCTAATCCTATAGCCGCTATTCTATCTGCTGCAATGCTATTAGAACACTTCGATTTAATGAAAGAAGCACAAGCGATTAAAAATGCTGTAGAAAAAGCACTGGAATTAAACTTAACAACTCCTGATCTAAACGATAAAAATCCGTTGACAACAGAAAAAGTTGGGGATTTCATCGCTGATTATATCCTAAACCCTGAAGATTCTAATATTAATTTTGAAAATATTCACGTAGGGCAATCCACTATTATCTGATAGCCTATTTTTATGCCCTATCGTGGAAAAGCAATCAAGGAAACTTGGTTGCTTTTTTGTTTTTGTGAGCTATACATTTCACAACATCAGCAGCTTGCAAACAGTAGCTAAAAAACCATTGTTTCTTCTTTCTAAAAAAAGTACCTTGTTTCCCTAAATAAAAATTAACTAACTGACTGCACATGAAAGAATTTGTTCTCTCTTCTGCTGCCTTTTTTGGTGGACTTGCCATTATCATCGGTGCTTTTGGCGCTCACGCATTAAAAAAAATATTTTCTGAAGAGCAATTAAAAAATTTTGAAACTGGTGTGAAATACCAAATGTATCATGCTATAGTACTGCTTATTACTGGGTATCAATTTCCTTTTATCTCTGGAATAGAAAAAGGAATGGCCTATTGTTTTATCATTGGGATTGTTTTATTTTCTTTTAGTATCTATGGATTGTGTATCAGTGCCGCCATGGGGAAAAAAATGACTTTTCTGGGACCTATAACACCTTTGGGAGGATTGCTATTTGTCATCGGGTGGTTTCTCTTGCTATTGGTCAACTTTACACAGTAAAACGCTCTAAACTCTTGGAACCTGTTTAGTAAATTATTTCTTTTATTTTTTATCAAACCACATACATTGGCTACAACAGTACAGCATATTTTTTTAACCAAAAAAGAAAAATTACAATGTTGCTCTTGCGGACGTCCTGTTCCCAAAGGGCACCCTTATGTTGCAGAAACAGAAAATCATAAAGGAACTTGTTTTCGATGTTCTCCTTTTGTCAATTACACACTACTACATGCAGGAAATGCAGCAATGACTCGAAGGTCTAAGAAATACTCTACAAGATGCGCCATATTATGGGAGTGGGTTCCAAAAAGAAAGCGATTTCAGAGAAAAGGACAATTTGTAGAAGATAGTGCTATTGAAAAAGCACGTATCGAATGCGAAAAAGATCAGGAAATACGTCAGGAAAAAAATAAAAAAGCAGCATTAATAAGAGCTGAAAAAGACAAAGCTTATGTAGCTCATTTTGCACATGCAATACGAAATAGATATCCATATTGCCCGAAAAACAGAGAGTTCGAAATCGCTATTCACGCTTGTGAAAAATATAGTGGTCGTGTTGGCAGAACAGCAGGAGCAAAAGAATTTGAGCCTAAAATGATCGACCTGGCTGTCATTGCACATATTAGACACATGGAAACAGATTATGACAATCAATTTGGGAAAGGGAAGCGGAAAAAAGAAATTAGATCTGAGATAAAATACGATGTTCAAAAAATTCTAGTTTCCTGGAAAAATCCCCATTAAACTGATTAAAAATGCGTATTTATACGCTTATATATTTATATTTTTTTTATCAAATTTGTATTCTTAAGTAATTGAAATAAGGATACTTTACAAAGTATAGAAATAAAAATATAAATTACTTTTAGGGGCTACATTTATTTATAAACATTCATTTTACTGAATGGAAAAATACCGACTTGATACGATACAGGTTGGTATTTTTTTTACATCATATTATTAGAAATCTCTTCCAGAGTCGAACTTCTCCATAACAGATATGAATTCAGTTTTCTAATATCTTCAATTGACAATAAGTCTGCTATATATTGAGACTTATATACCAGTTCCTGCCCCTTCATTTGTATCTGCCAGAAAGCCTTTTCATTTTTTTTCTCAAACGTTTCTTTATATTCAGAAATATATGCCTCGTAGTCTTTTATATACTTTTTTGCTTCAGGATGATCAAAATCCGGAATTTCAGTATCCCAAACTGCCATTGGTACTTCTTCTTCCTCTGCTCTATCTTCGATTATACGCTCCATAGCATGTACTTCTTCGACTATTTCCTGTAAATAATCTTTACTCTCATACGTTTCTTCTTCTATTTCTTCTTTACAGGAAGTACAACATACCAGTGATACGATAAGGAGGAAAAAAGCACTATTTGATTTCATAGGAGTAATGATTTGGTTTATTATCTAATAACAATACAAATCTCCGTTTTATCCTTATGAAACAAAACACTAGTTCGGGTAGAATCTACTCCCCTGAAAACGGGGAGTGCATAATGATACCCAATGTAGCTACCACAAGTAAAAAATACATCCTTTCTTGTTTTTATAATATATCGATTTAAACTTTTTTTCTACCTTTTGTAACAAACGGTATTTACTTCTAATCTCTTCGATATGTTCCGGACAAGATTGCTCATTAAAGGGTAAGGTATCAAAGTAGGTCTGGTCCCATTCTGATAATTTTCTGCCATAACGTCTCTCCCTACAACTCAACTGCCCTTGCTTGTTTATAAAAGTTCTGTTTTCTACCAATTCCAGCACCTTTTCTACTCCGGCGACTTTTCGCTCTTTACTCTCATGACTATAAGTATTCATATGTATGATCTCTGAAAAGGTCGTCACAAGTGCCAATTGGTTGTTTTCTATGTAATAGTATTCTATAGAAGGGTCATTATAAAACCCCTGCTTATATCTATGTATTATTAATCGTAAAGTATCTTTTTGATAATAAAAAGTAACACGACCTTTCACATCTTCAGAACAAACATATTCCCGGATACTCTTGGTAATAGTCGTGTCTGCCTCTTTTTTTTTCAAAAACTCTTCATAAGATCTGTTAATGCCTTCTATTTCCTGTGCAATACACTTCGGTAAACCTAAAATCATCAATAGTATGCATAGAATAAGATGTTTTTTCATTGATAATGTTTTGTGATGAGATGCTACAAATAAACTTATATTAATTGAACAAGCCAAAACCTATTGTTACTTCATAAGCAAAGAAAAAACAATGTAACTACATATAGCGGTCTATCTAAATATGGATCCTTTATCACATCTATCGGGTTATAAACGGTTATAAATTACAATCCCCCCATAGCAAATACAATTTTAAAACTCATTTAAAAAATTAAAAAACAGGTATTTACACCTAACTTTATTTTCTATAGCGTTTTGGAAATTTGATATCTAACTCTTAAAATTAAACAAAATGGCAATTTATCAAGTACAAAATCAATGGGGAGGCAATTCCGCTCCCTGGCATGCAGGAGGAACATGGGTCTTAGGAGGAAGAGACAACCAAAATGTTGTAGCAATCGATATTAAGTCCGGAGATGGAGGAAGAACTTTTTCCGGAACAATGACATATGAAGGCGAAGGTCCTATAGGATTTAAAGCCATACAAATCGCAGGTAATAACTACAGTGTAGAAAATCAATGGGGAGGAGCTTCTGCACCTTGGCACCCAGGAGGAAACTGGATTATAGGTGGTCGAAATGGACAAAATGTTATCGAATTAAATGTTACTGCTGAATCCGGAAGTGCTAACCTGGAAGGAACAATGAAATATGCAGGAGAAGGTCCTATCGGTTTTAAAGGGCAGGAAACTGTCGGAAGCAGTTATTCTATAGAAAATCAATGGGGAGGGGCTTCTGCACCATGGCATCCGGGAGGTACCTTCGTTTTAGGTGCCCGAGAGAATCAAAACCCGGTAGCATATGATATTCAGTCTACTGATGGAGGGAAAACATTTACCGGAACAATGACATATGCAGGAGAAGGTCCTATCGGCTTTAGAGCAATCCAAACTGCTGGAAATAACTACGCTGCAGAGAATCAATGGGGAGGAGCTTCTGCACCTTGGCATCCAGGAGGTAATCTTGTGATCGGGGCAAGAGTGAATCAGAATGTTGTACAGCTAAAAATAAACTCGAACGATAATGGAGAAACCTTTTCCGGAGAAATGACGTATCTGGGAGAAGGACCTATTGGTGTTAAAGCAGTACTTTCTTCCAGAGTTCTTAGCGGAGCTACTTCATAAATACAATACGACCAACAAACTAATAAACCTTTGGATTTTAAGAACCCAAAGGTTTTTTTGTAAAAAAACAAACCATATAAGATAAACACTTATATGGTTGTTACCTAACACTAAAAAATAAATATAAAATCAAACATTCAAATAATTCTTTCTACAACAAGCACCTAACTATCAGTTTTTTATCAAAAATTTACCTCCTCTAGAGGTTCCTTCAAAATGTAGTTGATAAAAATACATCCCTCCTGGCAGATTTCTTTTCTCAAACGTTAATTCATTGAGACCTCTAACCCCTTCTTGTTCTTCACTATATACTTTTTCACCTAAAACATTATATACATACAATTGATAGGTCTCTTTTGTTGTCATATGGAAATAAAAAGTAGCAGAATCTTCAACAGGGTTTGGAGCCAGAAAAACTTCTTTACTAGCTATAGTATCAGGCACTACTTTTTGTGAAGTAGAGAATTGTAAATCTGCTATTTTTATAAAAACTTCTGAAGCACTCTTTTCTATTGCTGTCATTTTAAAAACAATCAATTCAGCATCTGATAAATCAATCGGAATTCCTAGTTTAGAAGAAAAATCAGATATTGGTATAACAAAATCCTGAGCTTCTTCTTTTAGAGTAACCTCTGTTCTAAACTGATCTTCCCAGTCTCTGATACTATCCTTGATTATAGTAATACTCAATTTCCCTGAACCAGCTGCTCTAAAACGCATCGTTTCATATTCAGACAGATCAACTGCATGGAATCGAGGAGTTAATGACCTGTAGATTGCTACATAATCATTTATAGTAGCTGTTAGCGAAACATTTCTTTCTATAGCATAGGTTCCTTCTTCAAAAGAAGTAGTATCAGGAGTAACTTCGAAAATATTTACCTGTGTATGATCCGCTGCATCATCTACTCCCCAGGTACCATCAGATACAAATAAATCATCAGGAGTAAACTCAAATTCGTTACGAACTCTAAATCCAAAATCATAAAGGCTTCCCGTATCAAATGTTATTTGATTGATATAATTATCTAATGAAAACTTTTCCTGCAATGGTTCAAATTCACTAGTTTCTGTTGCTCGTTTATGACCTTCTACTGTAATATGCTGTGTTTCCTCTCTTGTGTTTACTACTTCCATTGTCAACTTATGATTTTTATAAGCAGCGCTTTTAACAAAAATCGGAGGAGGAGGAGAAACATTATAAGATGTTATCGTTCTTTGAGCTTTCATTAATTCAAGTACTTCATTCGCTAATGTGTATAAATCATCTACGGTACTTGCCCAAATCTGAAAATTATAATATTCATGATCACTGGCATACGTATCTAGGTTCCAATGGGAATCTATTATAAACCCGGTTTGATCAGCCGTCATTCTTCCTGAAAAACTTACAACAAACTCCAATTCTCCTTTCGGATTTTTTATAATTGATTTGATAAATGGGTGCTCGTCTATATGAATAGTAGATACAGATAATAACTCAGCTCCCAATAACCGATCACAGATATACTTTGTATGTTCATAAACTTTATTTTCTGTTTTCAATGCTAATAAAACACCAACTGTCTCTTTATTCCTCTGATAATCTATTGATATAATATCTGTAGCATTCGTGATAGCTATCAAATCCAGAGGAGAACTTTCAATAGCTTCCGTATCATTAATAGTTTCCAGAGGTACTAAATCTCTAAGGGTAAAATTAGCGCTGTATTTTTTTCCGTAATTCTTTGTTTTATAAAGTCTTTTTGCTGTTTTCTTATCGAAGGAATATCCTGTTTTCGCTCTGGAATAATTCCGTTTATTAACTAACGATGATAATCTATTATTACTTTCCAATCCGCCTTCATTTCCTCCCGAAGTGGTTGTAACTACCGGACAGCTCTCAACTCCCGAACATGAAGGGTCATCGCAATCTACCAATCCATCACCATCATCATCAACACCATTAGTACAATTTTCCATAGCAACTGGGGCTGTGGGACATCGTGCTCCATCATTGCTGGAACTAGAAGGTCCAAAAGCAAATAAATTAGAAGAAATAGTCCCTCCTGCTGTTATATCCTGTACTGCATAAACAATATATAAGGTCCCTGTCTGATTAGAAGAAACATAAAAATTCCCTGCCAAATCAAAATATACAGCTCCGTAAGTATAATCGTTTCCAGACAGTATAGGAACTACTCCTAGATTTGTTACTATCCCTGTATCTATATCAATTCTATACAAGCGATTCGTTCCTTTCTCTACAGTGTACAAAAAATCATCCTGCGCATTAAATGCCCAATCGTGAATACTTATATTTTCAGACAAAGTTCCTGTACCTAAATGTGTTAAATACGTACTTGAAGAAGGATCTAAATCTATTTTATGAAATACCGTTCCTCCGTTTTTTAGATAATAAATTCCATTAGGATGTACATCTCCGATATAACTACTTGACGGTAATTCACTAAAGTAATGCGTTTCATACGTATAATCAGCTCCTATTTTTATAATCGTATTGGAAGGCGTCTTTAATGATCCCCAGATATATCCGTCTTTGGCATTATATCCTGCGCCATTAATATTTCCTTCTACCATATCACTTGCTGTTGGAGTTGATGTTCCTGAGGCCAGATCTATTCCAAAAACATCATTATACTGAAATAAATAGGCATTTACATCACAATTAAAAGGAGTGTTCGTTTGAGCTGTTACTTTGATTACAACTCCTGTAACCAATAAAAATAACAATAGGTAAAAATTTGGGTATTTATTTTTCATCTTTTTAGGTTTATAGAATGTAAGGTTTCTTAAAAATACTCAAAACACACAATTAATTAAAAAACAACATGTTACAAATAAACTTACTGTAGTCGAATGACGTTTTTCTGTCGATCAACAAAATGACTTAACAACATTTTTTTCATATTTTGGAAATCCATCACCAAATTCTTTTGCAGAAATTAGTAGGTTTGTTTTTATGAGCACACAACAATGTCCTTGCGGTACCGGAAAAAGTTATTTCAACTGCTGTAAAATAGTCCATGAACATCATGAAAAAGCGATAACTGCAGAGATGCTGATGAGATCCAGGTATGTTGGTTTTGTCTATGCGGATGGAGATTATTTGCTAAAAAGTCATCATGCCAAAACACGCCCTGTACATGAGAAAAAGGAGATCGTTAAATGGGCTAAGTCTGTAAACTGGATAAAACTAGACGTGCTAAAAACATCCAAAGGAAACTTAGAAGACACTGATGGATATGTAGAGTTCAAAGCCTTCTTTTTTGAAAATAATGCTGTACAAGTAATCCATGAAAAATCTTATTTTATAAAAGAAAAAGGACGCTGGTATTACTATGGAGCAGTGTAACCTTACTTCCTAAAAACAACCTCCTTCCTTTCCTATTCCCTTCAAAAATTTTCATACAACATAGAAGACTCCCCACTAGCTGTTTGTTAATTACTAATAACTCTTAATGAAGAATTGCATGAATATTAGCTTATAAAAAACAGTTTTGAAATTTATTTTTAATTAATCTAAATAATATTAATTATTTTAATTAATTTCACCCCCCAACAAACATGCTATGTATTCGTGTAAAATGGAGTTATCATTTCTTCATATTCCCCCAATACAAGAATAAACATAAACAATCATGAATCCAGACTTTTCAGAATTCATTTCTTCTTTTGAGAACACTCTAAAATCCGTATTTCACCAACGAGCTAATATAGACACTTTCAGTAGTCAACGAGGAATTCCTCCCATGGTAATGAGAGAAATTATGGCTCATGCTCCTTTATCAGTTGCCATTCCTCAAAATTATGGAGGGCGTGGAGCGTATGTCAAAGAATGTCTAGGTGTACTGGCAGCAGCATCCTATGAATCCCTTCCATTATCACTTACCTTTGGTATAAACATCGCTTTATTTCTAGAACCTGTTGCTAAATATGCTGATGAGGATGTAAAAGGAGCTATTTTTAAGCGTTTCCTAGAGAAACAACAAATGGGTGGACTCATGATTACAGAGCCTGACTTTGGGAGTGATGCCTTGAACATGCAGACATATAACATTAAAAATGACTCTTCTTATACAATCAAAGGAACCAAACACTGGCAGGGGTTGACCGGTATGGCAGATTATTGGTTAATAACTTCCCGAAAGAAAAATGAAAAAGGGGAATTAGCAAGAGATATTGATTTTTTTATTTGTGATGTCACACAAAAGAATCAACATGTAGAAGTCGAAGAGTACTTTGATAATCTCGGACTATATATGATACCATATGGTCGTAACAAATTAAACCTTGAAATTCCTGAAAAATTCAAATTACAACCTGAAAGTACAGGAATTAAAATGATGCTAGACATCCTTCATCGCAGTAGAATGCAGTTCCCTGGAATGGGTATGGGGTTCATTAAACGTATGTTGGACGAAGCACTCCTTCAATGCAAAAACAGAATCATCGGGGGAAAAAACCTGCTGGCATTAGATCAGGTGCAACATCAGATTTCTAAAATACAAAGTGCTTTCACCATTTGTTCAGCCATGTGTATCCGAAGCAGTAAAACCAGCGGTATTGATAAAAATGTATCTTCTGCAGGAATTGAAGCAAATAGTATGAAGGCCGTAATTACTGATCTGATGCAGGAATCTGCGCAGTTATTAGTACAATTATCCGGTTCCAAAGGATATCGACTAAGTCATATTGGAGGTCGAGGCATTGTAGACAGTCGACCTTTTCAGATTTTTGAAGGTTCTAATGAAATGCTATATACTCAGATCTCAGAAATGGTGTTAAAACTAATGAGGAAAAAGAAAGAATTCAATCTTTTTGCTTTTCTTAAAGAATTTAATCTAACCGAAAAATCTTCCGAATACTTTAAAAAAGATATTGATTTCTCTCTCAAATTTGATCTCCCACAGCGCAAACTTGTTGATCTGGGAAAAGCCTTAGGCAGAATTATATCTGCTGATTTCGTTTTGTCATTGACAGAAACCGATTTCAGAAAAGACCTGATCGATAACTGCATTGTATCCCTGCAACAAGATATATCTAAATTGATAAACTCATATAACTTCAACAACCTGATTGACAGTATCGAAGAATACAAATCCAATAGTTCCTGGTTACAATTTTCTTAACATTTTCTTTTAAATAAAACATCAGTTAAAATTTAAGAAAACATTAACCCTATCTATTTGAAATTAATCTAAATAAAATTGGATTTGTTGGGGCAACAGAGTACTTTTATCCCCTAACTATATTTAATCTAAATAAATAATCAGGAAATGAAATTGAGAATCGTCTTAGGTATTATGATCGCTGCCATTGCCATTACATGTGTTAATTGTAATGATGATGACGATAAAGGGAATAATGCCTCCAAGGTTACCAAAAAACAAGTAATAGAAAATTATGTCAATATAGTACACCAATCCTATAAAGACTCATATGATAAGGCTGTCGTAATGCAGACAGCAATTAATGCATTTATCGCTGCTCCTTCTGAAGCAGGATTCGAAGCTGCAAAAAAAGCTTGGTTAGATGCTCGTGAACCATACGGACAAACGGAGGTATATAGAGAATCAAACGGACCAATCGACACGAAAGAATCAGCTTCAGAGCCATGGGGACTTGATATTGAAGGACAGATTAATGCCTGGCCTCTTGATGAAGGATATATTGATTATGTTCTTGCAGGTACAGAATCCTACGCAGGGGATTACTCTGGTGGTATTATTGCTGATCCAGCAATCACAATTAACGAAGCACTTTTGATCGATAAAAACGAAGCGCAAAACGACAAATCGATCAGCACTGGATGGCATGCTGTTGAGTTCCTATTATGGGGGCAAGACAATACAAAGCCTGCAGATAAAAAAGCAGGATTAAGAACTTATACAGATTATACTACAGCAGCGCATGCTGATAGAAGAAAAGAGTTTTTACAAGTTTCGACTGATCTTCTTGTAAAAGACCTGAAAAGCCTTGTAGACACCTGGGCTGCTAATGGAGCTTACAGAAAAGTATTTCTGGCACTAAATGAAGACGTTGCTTTAAAGCAAGTAATTAAAGGATCCTTCTTTATTAGTGGAGAAGAACTATCATCAGAACGAATGATTGCTCCCCTTAACTCTGAAGAGGGAATTGACAACAGTGGACAAGAAGATGAGCACTCTTGTTTTTCTGACAATACACACCGGGATATTTATAACAATGCCCTAGGGGTGCAAAATGTTATTTTTGGACAATACGGTTCGATAAAAGGGGCTTCATTTTATGATCTTGTTAATCAAACAGACGCAGATGCTGCTCAAAAATTAAAAGTAGCGGCTGCCGATGCCATAAGCAAAATTAATGCGATCGCAACTAATGATAAGCCGTTTGATTTATTAATTATCGAAGAAAACTTTACAGATACTCCAAAAGGAGTTGTTACTCTTGCTATTGATGCGCTAAAAGAACAGGCAAACCAAATTAGTGCTGCGGCATCGAGTATAGGAATCAATGTAGTAAACTAATCACATAGTTTTAACTATCTAGATAACAAAGCATACCTTATTAAATCCCGAACATTAAATTGTTCGGGTTTTGTCGTAAAAAGAGTTTCCTATAAATGACTAGAATTTTATATAAAATTATACTTTTATCAATAACCCTATTGAGTTTATCCTGCAGTTGTTCTAATGATAACGACTCTTATACTCCTGTTGATAAAATAACTTATGAAGAAGGAGAAGAACTTCTTATCGGACAATTTAGTATCGGTTCCCAAAGTAACAATGCTTTTGGACACAAAATTCCTGGATTAATAGATAATGAAGGAGCATTCGAAACCGGAAATTCCTTATTCAATCAATCCTGGGTTTCATCTCCCGCTTCTACTACTGCCAGAGACGGATTAGGTCCCACTTTTAATGCCAAAGCATGTGCCAGCTGTCATTTTAAAGATGGTAGAGGACGTCCCCCGCTTGCAGGAGATACCGGAGAATCCAATGGTTTTTTAATGAGAATCAGTATTCCAGGTGAAAGCATGAATGGAGGACCTCTGGAAGTTCCTCACTACGGAGACCAAATTCAAGATCATGCCAATCTCAATATACCTGCTGAAGCCAAGGTTCTTATAACATATGAAACTGTAAAAGGGAACTATCCCGATGGAACTCCATATGAACTCAGAAAACCTGTGTACGCTATACAAAATGAAGAGTTCGGTTCCCTACAAACCGTTCTTACCTCTCCGCGAATTGCACAACAAACTATTGGTCTTGGTTTTATTGATGCTTTGGACGACGCTGCTATTTTAGCAAACGTAGATGAATTTGATACCGATAAAGATGGAATCTCTGGAAAAGCAAACTATGTATGGGACGTAAAAACAAACACCCTTAAAATTGGAAAATTTGGATGGAAATCCAACCAACCCAGCCTGGAACAACAAATTGCAGGTGCTTTTAATGGAGACATGGGACTAACTACTTATTTATTCCCAGAAAACAATTGTCCAAGCCCACAAAATGACTGTGCGAATGCTCCTAATGGAGGAGCCCCGGAAGTTACTGACAGACAACTAAAGCATGTACTCATCTATCAAGCTGCATTAGCTGTACCTACCAGAAGAGATTATAAAAAAGAAAACGTATTAAAAGGTAAAAATCTATTCAGAGAATTAGCCTGTATCAAATGTCATGTAGATAATTTCGTAACTGATAACAACTATGCTATTCTTCCTCAGATTCAAAATATTCAAGTGCGCCCTTATTCCGATTTTCTATTACACGACATGGGGGAAAAACTAGCAGATAACAGACCTGATTTTTTAGCAAGTGGAAGAGAATGGAGAACTCAACCACTATGGGGAATTGGTCTTATCGAGACAGTAAACAACCATACTTTTTTACTACATGACGGAAGAGCCAGAAATATTGAAGAAGCTATTTTATGGCACGGAGGAGAAGCAGAAAAAAGTAAAAATGATTTTATGCAATTAACACAAGCAGAACGACAATACCTACTTGATTTTATCAATTCATTATAGATTACACTATGAAAAAAATAACATCCATCTTTTTAATCACCCTCATTTTTTTTGCATCCTGCAATGAAAATGACCACAAGACGACAACCGATACCCCTACGAATTTTGATAATCAAAAAATGAGAGCTAACATCGTAGATGACATCATCATACCATCGGTAACATCATTTCGGGAAGAGGCTACTATCCTACATGAGAAAATAACTCTTTTTGTTGCAGCCCCTTCCATAGAAAACCTGGACGAAGCACAGTTACAATGGAAAAAAACAGCTACTGCATACGGATATGTTTATGCTTTTAATATTGGCACTGTTAAGGACAATTTTATGCACTTAAAACTTTATAATTGGCCAACTTATACGAATGCTATAGAAAACAGAATTAATGGCAATACAGAACTGAATGAAGAAACAATAGCCAAAATCAGTACTCCTTCTAAAGGGATTTCCTCTATTGAGTATTTATTGTTTAATAGTCCTAACAATGACATTATACAAAACTTTGCTACCGAAAAAAGAAAACAATACCTTTCTCTCATCGCAAAGGAATTACAAACCAATGCTGAGAAATTGGTAAACATCTGGGATAGAAACGGAGACAATTATGCTACTGCTTTTATACAAAATAAAGAAGAAGGACTTGCTTCTTCTCTCAATTTGTTATTTAACGGGCTATATAATACTGCGGATACTGTAAAAAAAGCAAAACTAGGAAAACCCGGAGGTCTGGAGAACTCATCAAATACCAGTCCTGAAAATCTTCAGGCTCCTTTTAGTAAAATTTCTAAAGAATTGATACTTGCCAATATAAAAAGTATAGAACGCACTTTCTACAATTCCGATGGTTTGGGAATCTCTGATAAGATCACGGCGATTACGGGAGATACTGTACTGGCAGATGCATTGCAAAAACAATTGACCAATACTCAAAATGCCTTACTTGCTATCGACGGGGATATCTATACTGCAATTAACACTCAGAAAGAAGCTGTCAGTAAGGCTCATAAAGAAATAACAGCTCTGGTAATTATGCTTTCTAATGATGTACGAAGTATTCTTTCTATCATTATTACACCTACAGATAATGATGGAGATTAATCCTCTAAAGCAAAACACTAGCATCTGAAAAGAGTAATGTAACAAAAGTCAAATACATCCATTATGTATTTGGCTTTTTTTATCCTGGGATGGTAAAAAAGAACGTACTCCCCTCTCCTTCTGATGATTCTAACCATATTTCGCCTCCATGAGACTCAACAATCTTCTTACAATGCGCCAGCCCAATACCTGTTCCTGGATATTTATCCTTGGAATGTAGACGCTGAAATATGGCAAATATTCTTTCCTGATGTTTTTCCGGTATCCCAATACCATTATCCTCTACAGAGAATTTCCAGTACTTTTTCCCTTCCTTTGTAATCTCGATACTCGAGATTACAATCTCGGGAATAACCTCCTTGTTTCTGAACTTAATTCCGTTACTAATCAAATTCTGAAACAACAATCTAAGCTCTATTTCATTCCCTTCTAATATGGGTAATGAATTCGCAATGACTAAACTGGCTTTGCTTTTTTCTACAACATCCTTTAAGTCTTTCTTCAGATCTCTCAAAATTACATTACTATCTACCAAACCTATATCTTTACCTCTACCCAATCGAGAATACTGCAACAAGGCATCTATGAGGTTTTTCATACGAATACTGGCATCCTGAATAAACCCTAAACTCTCTTTTCCCGTTTCATCAAAAGTATCCTTATAATCTTCCGCTAATAGTCCGATAAAACTGGAAATTGTATTTAAGGGCTCTTGCAAATCGTGACTTGCTATATAAGCGAATTGTTCCAATTCCTGATTTTTGGAAGCCAGTTCTAAGGACTGTTTATTAATTGCAATATTTTTCTGTTTTAACTCTTTATTCAAGCGTTTTTTAGTCAGGTAACTACGATATACAAAAACACCTGCTAATAAAAGAAGCATCATCAGAATTATCAGATAGAGATTTATTTTTTTGTGAGTAGATATTTCTGAAAGCTGCTCATTTAAGATCTCCTTTTGTTTTTGAATCTCTTGTTTCTGATCTGACAGGATTTTTTGCTGATTTCCTATTTTCTTATTACGAGTTGCTATTTTCTCCTCCTGATCCTGAATTCGAAGCAATTGTTCTTTAATTCCCTCTTCCAGTTCCTTTTCTATTTTTAGTTTCTCCTCAAATTTCTTTTTCTGAATTCCACTTGCTTTCCACAACTCTTTAATCGTCTTATTACGAGCTACAACTTCTTCTTCTATATCATGTAACCGTTTGGTTTGGTCTCCAATAGTTTTTTCTTGTCTTGTAATCTCCTTCTCCCGGTCTTCTATTAACCGTTCCTGTTCTTTATTTTTTTCTAGTGCTTCATCAAAGTCTTTTTCCAGTGTTTTATACAGTTTTTTCCATTTCTGAGGAGAGCGAATAGCATATCTTTTTAGCGTAACAGCATAAACAAACCCTTCTTTTTCTATATGCCGTTCGTTAATTTCATATTCAAAAGAATTACCGACATTTACCATATTGATCATTGAAGAATTAAAATTATAATCTTCGGTCACCAATAAAATCCCTTTTCCTGAGATTTTTTTCAGGATATAATTAATATCGTACTTGAATTTGTTATTTACATATAGCAGCTGAATTCCTCGAAGATTATCTGCTTTGAGAAACCTGGATACCTCAACCGGTTTACCTTGTATTTTTCTCTTTTGAGCCAGTGATTGCAAATCATAGATTGTAGCATCCATCCCCAAAACACCAATTTTAAAAAACTGATTGTCTTCGATATTTTTCCATTGTACCTGCTGCGCAAAATTATAAACAAAGATAGCTCTTTGTCTTTTTTTCACAGCTTCATTATTCTCTTCCTGACTTCTTCCCTGAAAAGAAAAACATCCTGTTAAAAGGATCAAAAAGAAAAAAGAATAACACTGTTCCCTAACCAACTGTTGAATACTCATATGTCTTACTTCATAATCTCAGCAATAGTCGAAAATAATAATTTGCTCCATTTACTCCAAACTGCTGAACTCTTCTACTATATATAAAATTTCCATCATTACTATTGACAGAATGTTTATTTCTATCCGGATATACATCAAAAATATTATTTCCTCCTATCATACATCGTATTTGAGAATTGATATGATATGTAATAGCCGCATCAGTTACTAATTTTGGAGCAAAAGTCTGATCTCTGCTTTCTACATTTCCTGTAAATTCATTAAGAACCCAATTATCAGGATCTCCATCTTCCGGATGTAAATAGGTTACTTTTCCAAATAAGGTATTCATCAATTGAAAACGATATTTTCCTAATTCATAGGACATCACTGATGTAATTTTATAATTGGGTTGAGAAGATTCTATCCGAGCAACTTCTTCTCTGTTAAACAAGCCTTCTTCCATTCCGATCAGAGACGGAGGTGCCTGTATTCTTCCTCTTACTTTTGTTCTGGTAAGATTTGCACCTAGCACTGCATTTACATCTCCTTCACCTATAGATGTTTTATACACCAAAGAAGCATCTAATCCAGTAGTTCTAGAGTCAATCGCATTGGTAAAAAACTGAGCTGCTCCTACCTGAAAAGGAGCCAATATATCTTCATAACCTTCGGACAATCTAGAAGAAAGAACAATCCTATCTTCTATATTAATCAGATAATAATCAAACGAATACGCCAGTTTATTATTGAGCTTACCGCTAATCCCTGCACTAAAGTGATTTGACGCCTCTGGTTTTAGCGGTCCTGTCTGAAATGCTTCCTGGGTTACTGCACTTTCATTATTAAAGGTCCCCACCTGAATACTCTGTCCATTGACGAATTGGGTACTGATATTCTGAAAGAATACCTGGTGTAACGAAGGAGCTCTAAACCCGGTAGATAAACCTGTTCGCACACTGGTAAACTTATTTATTCGATATCTTCCGGATAGTTTCCAGATCGCATGTCCTCCAAAATCGTTATAGCTATTGTATCGTACGGCCCCTTTTAACAGAAGTTTCTCTGATACATTTGCTTCCAGATCAATATACCCTGAGCTATTGGTTCTGAATCTGTTTAATTCATTATCCGGGTGAATTCCTGGAAACACCTGTGCGCCAGCAATTCGCTTTCGTTCTACCCCGGATGTATCTATATAGGTTTCTCCTCCATCGATATATGAAGCCTCTTCTCCTGCTATAATTTGATAATTCTCAACTCGAAGCTCTGCTCCAAAGGCTACATTCACCCCTTTCAACCAATCAAAACTTCGTGACAAATCCAGATTGGTTGTACTCTGTCGGTACTTAAAACCTCCGGCATAGAATGTTCTCGGAGAAGCAATTCCTAAAGATGCATTATTCGAATTATTAACTGTATAATCCAATCCATTAATCCCAATACCATGGCTAAAGTCTAAATTCCAATTATTTTTAGTTCCACGAATTCCTGCAATAACAAAATCATCCTGGATATCCGTTAGAATTTGTGGAGAAAAACCATTGGGAAATAATTCTGACACTACTTTCTCTTGCTCTTTGGGAAATCTGTAAAATCCTGCTGATTTTCCTTCTCTATAGTTTCTACCTCCCAACAGGTAAAAATTTGCTTTTTCAGACATTTCTATTTCTCCATTAAAAGACACTGCCAGATTTTGAGTAGCAGCATTGCCTATTTCCATTACTCTTTTATCTGTATAGCCCGTTTCTCCAAAGAAATTATTCTTAATTATTAGGTCCTGATCTTCTTCTCTATCATCTGTATAAACAGTTCCTGTATAATTCCCTGCTCTATTGGTTGCTTTTCTATCCCGATATTCCGCAGTAACATTGATATATCCTTTTTCTCCTACCTTTAATCCGAAGTTAACAGAAGAATATGTATTAACACCATCTCCATCAGTAGTCACACCTATTCTATTATCAACATCTATTACGTCTGTTTGTTTTTTTAATACAATATTAATTACCCCTGCAATAGCGTCAGATCCATATTGAGAAGTTGCTCCATCTCTCAGAATTTCAATACGTTCGATAGAAGCTATAGGAATCGCATTAAAATCAGTCCCTACTGTTCCTTTCCCAATGGTTCCATTCACATTCAGTAATGAGCTATTATGTCTCCTCTTCCCATTGACCAGTACCAATACCTGATCAGGTCCTAACCCCCTCAACGTTGCTGGATCGATATGATCTGTTCCATCTGAGATGGTTTGATATGTAGAATGGAAAGAAGGAATTAGATAATGCAAAATGTGGCTCAGTTCTATCTGAGATGAATTAGACACTCCCTGAGCAGAAATCACATCTACCGGTACCGTAGTTTTTAGTAAAGAGCTTGGTTTTGCCCGAGATCCCAAGGTAGTAGGTTGATCCATTGAAAAACCTGTAGTAAGAACAAAATCAACCTGCAAAGTATCCCCGGATTGTACCTGAATCTCTTTAGAAACCGGGTTGTACATAATAAAACCTGCAACAAGTGTATAACTTCCATTATCCACTTTTAGGATATAATCGCCATGAACGTCTGTAGTCGTACTAATCCCAAATCCTTCCAAAACAACCTTCGCCCCCGGAAGACTTCCGAATTGATCTGAGACTTTTCCCTTTACTATCCCTTGAGATGTAACTGAATGAACAGAACATAATAATGTTATAGCAGTTGCAATAAGAACCCTATAATATCTGTGTGTGAAACCTATGATACTAATAGTTATAAATTTAATAAGACACTTATTTTGTGGGCAAATATACTTTACCTTTTAATTTTTCAGAATAAAAATCTAATATAAAATTCTAAAAAAGAATATTTTAACCTTCGGAAACGCTAAGAAATCCTCCTAGAAATAGTTGGAAACAATATCTTCCACAATTTCTTTGGTTAGCATTTTTTCTCTGAATTCTTTTATCTCCGGTGTATTATTTGCTTTCTCTTCATCTTCGATGCTCAATGTAGTGCCCAGCATCAAAATAATAATTCCCTTTTTATATTTATTTTCTAATTGTTGATACTCCGATATAAAGTTCCACCCATTCATTACAGGCATATTAATGTCCAAAAAAATAATATCTGGCGATTGTTCCGATGTTACTACATTAAGTGCTTCCTCTCCATTTTCCGCAATAAGGATTTCTGCCGGAACTCCACTTCGCTCTATGACTGTTTTATTAAAAAAATTGGTTGCTTTACTATCATCAACTAAAAGAAAACGTTTTAACCCCTTAACCATAAAAACGCCTTTTAATAATTACAATTTCAACTACAAAAGTACTAATCTTTTTTTTGCTTTTGACAAAAATGAGTATTAAACACTGTATCTAATAAGTCTAAAGACAATGGTTTATTAATAAAATCAGCTACAGAGTGGTGGATGATAGATTCTCTAACATCTTCTGGGTTCGACGATGTAGACAATAAAATAACAATAATATTTTCTGTTAAAGAGGTTTCCAGTTTTTCGTATTCTTTTAGAAATTCCCATCCATTCATCGCTGGCATATTAATATCTAAAAAAATCAAATCTGGTTTTAACAAACTTGTATCCTCCCTTAGAGAGGTTAAGTATTCCAATGCAGCTTTACCGCTCTGAACCGAACTTACCTGCTCATAACAATGATGTTTAGAAACTACTCTTGTATTATAAAAGTTAGTTGCCTTATCATCATCAATTAACAAAACTTTATTAACTAATTCTTTCATAAATTTTTCCCCGTGGTTTTTCAAAAGAACTAAACTTATTTTAATTTTCCTTGCAAAAAATAAAAACACTTTATTTTTTTCGTCAAAAAACACAAATTGTCGATAAAATTTCCTGCCAAACACCCCATACTCCATATGTATTAAACATAATCCGTACTAAATAAAGCATTTAGTCTTTTTATAAAAAACACTTCTTTAATTATATTTCAGGAAGGATTTGTTTAGAAAAAAATACGGTGCATCAATTGCTATTTTATTCAAAAAAAACTTTGTGCATACGAGACTAAAAAACTGAATAACAACACTACATTTACACTTTTAAATTCACTATATTTCTCGCGATTTCTTAAGAAAAGAAAACTCTTTAAAAAAATAAAAACATTAATTTTATTAATGGATTCATTAACTCAAATCGTTTTAGGAGCAGCTGTCGGAGAAGCTTGCCTGGGAAAAAAAGTTGGTAATAAAGCCATTCTATGGGGAGCTATTGCTGGGACAATTCCCGACCTGGACGTACTTACCAGCAACTTTGTTGATATTGTTACTGCAAATGAAATCCATCGTGGATTCTCTCATTCTATCTTATTTTGTCTTATTGCAGCTCCCGTATTCGGATGGTTATTACATACTATATATCCCAGAAGTGAAGCTACCCGAAAAGACTGGACTATTTTAATGTTCCTAGGATTATTTACGCATCCCATCTTAGATGCATTTACAACCTGGGGGACTCAATTATTCTGGCCCTTTGACTATAAGGTCTCTTTTAAAAATATCTTTGTAGTAGACCCTTTATATACTTTGCCTTTTTTACTATGCATTCTCATACTAATGTTTTATAAGCGTACCTCCCCTACCCGTAGACGCCTTAACAATCTCGGTCTTATAATCAGTAGTAGTTATATCCTCCTTACCTTGGGATTAAAATGGTTTACCTATACTAAGTTTGAAAAAAGCCTACACGATCAAAAGATTCCCTTTATAGCTATACAGAATAAGCCTACCCCTCTGAATACGATTTTATGGACCGCAAATGTAGAAACAGAAGACGCCTTTTTGATAGGGTTTTATTCTTTATTAGATGATGATGATTCCATTCAGTATTCAAAATTTCCTAAAAATCATCAGTTATTAGGTGATATGGCATCTGATCCCTTAATTCATAGATTGATTGCCTTAACAGAAGGCTGGTATACCATAGAAAAAAAAGAGAGTCATATCTACTTTAACGACCTTCGGTTTGGTCAGCTAGGAGTAGTTCCGAAAGCGAACAACTTTGTATTTAGCTATGAATTATTTTATGAAAATGGAATGCTGCAAGCAAAAGAAAAAGAAAAGGACGTAAGGGATATCTCTCCCTTGTTATCCCAACTTTGGTCGAGAATTAACGGAATAAAACCATAAGCACTTTAGGCATTCCTAAAAGTTTTTTCAGGAAAAGTCTCAAAAAATATTCCTGTCAGAAAAACACACAATTCCATCTTTCTAAAAACAATAACAAACACACATAAAAAACTAAAAAACAACACAATACACATATTCATAAAAATAAAACCAATATTCTTTATCTCGTTTTCACTCAATAACAGAAGTCCCTTCTAGAAAAGAATAAAAATTAATCAACGAAGCGACTCCGCATTTTAATAGCTATATTTAAACATTAAAATAGCTATACCTATGAGTAATACATTTAAATTAAAAGTGAATAATGCTTTTGATATTGAGCTTACAGAAGAAAGTTTAGCTAATTTGGATGCGGTCAAAACGACCCCCTCCAAATATCACATACTTCATCACCAAAAACCGTATGAAGCTGAAATAATTTCTTCTGACTTTGATCAAAAAAACTATGTTGTAAATATAAATAACAACACCTATACCGTTGATATTGCTAATGCACTGGATCAACTAATTGCCGAGATGGGATTCTCTATTGGTTCTTCTAAGCAAATCAATCAGATAAAAGCACCCATGCCAGGGCTTATCATAGATGTACACGTCAATGAAGGGCAAGAAGTAAAAGAAGAAGAATATTTACTGGTGCTGGAAGCCATGAAAATGGAAAATATTATAACATCCCCTCGAGATGGGATTATAAAATCCGTATCGATTACCTCCGGGGAAACGGTAGATAAAGGAAAACTTCTCATTGAATTTGAATAATTCAGGGAGTATCCTATCATCAAATTAACTTATTGTTCCTAAACACAAACATCTAAAGATGAAAAAAATATTAATTGCTAACAGAGGAGAAATCGCTGTTAGAGTTATGAATACGGCAAAAAAACTGGGAATTAAAACCGTAGCGATTTACTCAACAGTTGACAGAAATGCTCCTCATGTCAAACTCGCTGATGAAGCAGTTTGTATAGGAGAAGCTCCTTCGAATCAATCCTATCTGTTAGGGTCTAAAATTATTGCCACCGCAAAAGAACTACAAGTAGATGCGATCCATCCCGGATATGGTTTTTTAAGTGAGAATGCCGCTTTTGCCGAAGAAGCTGAAAAAAACAACATTACATTTATTGGTCCCAAGTCCAAAGCCATTAAAATCATGGGAAGCAAACTTGCTGCAAAAGAAGCGGTTAAAGCTTATGACATTCCTATGGTTCCAGGAATTGATGAAGCTATTACTGATGTCGATAAAGCGATAAAAATTGCGCAGGAAATCGGATTTCCTATTCTAATTAAAGCCTCTGCCGGAGGAGGAGGAAAAGGAATGCGGGTAGTAGAAAAAGAAGAAGACCTACCGGCACAAATGGAACGAGCGATTAGTGAAGCTACTTCTGCTTTTGGAGATGGGGCTGTATTCATTGAAAAATACATTGCCTCTCCGAGACATATTGAAATACAGGTAATGGCTGATACCCATGGCAATGTAATTCATTTATTCGAAAGAGAATGTAGTGTACAACGAAGACATCAGAAAGTTGTCGAAGAAGCCCCTTCTACAGTCCTTTCTCCCGAATTGAGAGCTGCCATGGGAGAAGCGGCAATTAAAGTAGCAAAATCTTGTGATTATGTCGGTGCCGGAACGGTAGAATTCTTATTGGATGACCAGCATAATTTTTACTTTTTGGAAATGAACACCCGATTACAGGTAGAGCATCCTGTAACAGAACTTATTACCGGATTGGATCTTGTCGCATTGCAAATCAGTGTAGCAAAAGGAGAGCAACTCCCCATCAAGCAAGAAGACATACATATCAAGGGACATGCGCTGGAGCTGAGAATTTATGCAGAAGATCCTTTAAATGATTTTTTACCCAGTGTTGGAAACCTAAGCACCTATATCCTTCCACAAGGAGAAGGGATCAGAGTTGACAATGGATTCGAACAAGGAATGGACATTCCTATATATTATGACCCTATGCTAGCCAAACTGATCACTTATGGGCAGACACGAGAAGAAGCATTATTACGTATGAAAGAAGCTATTAGTCAATACCAAATTGAAGGGGTAAAAACAACGCTTCCATTTGGAGATTTTGTATTCGATCATGAAGCTTTTCAGTCCGGAAACTTCGATACTCATTTTGTAAAAAAATATTATTCGCCGGAAACCATACAAAATGAACTGGAAGAAGAAGCAAAAATCGCTGCTTACATTGCATTGAAAAAATATATGGAAGATCAAAAAATAGTACGGCTACCAATACAGTAAAACATGGATTCAAAAATAAAAACACTACAAGATAAAATCGCATTAGCACATACTGGTGGAGGGGAACATCGTATCAAAAGACAGCACGAAAAAAAGAAACTCACTGCCAGAGAAAGAGTTGCTTATTTACTAGACGAAGGATCTTTTGAAGAAACCGGTATTCTGGTTACCCATAGAACTACCGATTTCGGTATGGAAAAAGAAATCTATTATGGGGATGGAGTAATTACTGGCTACGGAACCATCTCAGGGCGTTTGGTATACATATTCGCTCAGGATTTTACCGTTTTTGGGGGAGCTCTTTCTGAAACACATGCCGAAAAAATCTGTAAAATTATGGATTTAGCAATGAAAACAGGAGCTCCGCTTATCGGTTTGAATGATTCGGGGGGTGCCCGTATCCAGGAAGGAGTTCGCTCTTTAGGTGGTTATGCTGATATTTTTTATCGCAACGTACAGGCATCCGGAGTAATTCCTCAAATTTCTGCCATTATGGGACCTTGTGCCGGAGGTGCTGTTTACTCTCCTGCCATGACTGATTTCACCCTTATGGTAGAAAATACAAGTTATATGTTTGTGACAGGTCCCAATGTTGTCAAAACGGTCACAAATGAAGAGGTTTCATCAGAAGAATTAGGAGGTGCCAGTACACATTCTACCAAATCAGGAGTAGCACATATTACCTCATCTAATGATGTCCAATGTTTAGAAGATATCAAGTCTTTATTAAGTTATCTCCCTCAAAACAATAAAGAAACTCCTCCTAAAAAAGAAGTAGTTCTTACGGATGAAATAAGGGATGCTCTCACTGATATTGTTCCTGATAATCCTAATAAGCCCTATGATATGCATGAGGTTATCACTGGGATTATCGATGAGGATTCTTTTTATGAAATCCATAAAGAATATGCAGAAAACATCATCGTCGGATTTGCTAGAATCGCAGGGAGAAGCGTTGGAATTATTGCCAACCAACCCATGTTTCTTGCCGGAGTATTAGATGTAAACAGCTCTAAAAAGGCTGCTCGCTTTACTCGTTTCTGTGATAGTTTTAATATCCCTTTATTAGTACTGGTAGATGTCCCTGGTTTTCTTCCCGGTACGGATCAGGAATGGAATGGAATCATCGTCCATGGAGCTAAATTATTATATGCATTGAGTGAAGCTACTGTTCCCAGAGTTACCGTTATTACCAGAAAAGCATATGGAGGTGCATATGACGTAATGAATTCAAAGCATATTGGGGCGGATCTTAATTTTGCCTGGCCTTCTGCCGAAATTGCTGTTATGGGAGCCAAAGGAGCCAGTGAAATTATCTTTAAAAAAGAAATTAAAAATGCTACAGACCCTCTTGCTACGCTAGCCGAAAAAGAAGCTGAATATGCTGATAAGTTTGCTAATCCTTATAGAGCCGCACAACGGGGATTCATTGATGAAGTAATACTTCCCGAAAACACTCGAAAAAAACTTATCAAAGCTTTTAGTATGCTTGAGAACAAGGAAGTTCATACTCCTCAAAAGAAGCATGGAAATATTCCTTTATAGAAAAAGAGCAAGCTACTCTCTAAAATAAAAAAGCACCTATCTATAGGTGCTTTTTTATACAATTATAACAAGAAATCAACACTTTACTATAATTATACGTTCCTGTTTATATCAGGTATATATTGTACATATCTATATGCGATCATTTTCTTTTTTTCATCCATAAAAGATTTTGTTTTCTTTGTAAAAATTGTCCCAAATAATGAATAACCGAATACTAACCAAATATGCTATCTATACCGTTGCGGTATTAAGTGCTACCTTAATTAATGAATACATTATTAAGTATGTAAAAAAACACATTGATCTACAAGGATATCTTTTGGTACTTATGGATATGCTGGTTGTTGTTTTGATATTTGCCCCTGCTTTTGCACTCGTATCAGAATACACTAAAAAAATCTCTAAAGCCTATATCAAAACCTCTAAAAAAGTATCCAGTAATAATAGAAGTGGAATTACATTAGGATTTTTGGCAGCTCTTATTATTTTATTCATTTTATTCGCATTACTACGACACAATATACATGTCATCAATGATCTGAAAAAAATAATCTCTAAATAAGAAAGTATTATAAAAAACACCCCCCGGAATGTATCGTATTTCCGAGGGGCTATAGTTAAAGCTTTTTAAAAGTACACAAACTCAACTCTCACTTTTATGCCTGCTTTAACTTGTTCTCTATTTCTGGCAATGATAAATTATTAATACTTCCTATATGGGTATGGGTGATTCCTTTTACAGGTTGATATTTTCCTTCTTCAATGTCACGACCAATTTTTTTATACGCATCTCTAAAAGACATTCCTCCGATTACCAGTTCATTTAGTGTATCTACACTAAACAGATAATTGTATTTTTCGTCTTCGAGAATTTGGGTATTTACCACTATATTCTTTAATGAGTAGGATGCCATTTCCAGGCATGCTTTGAGCTCTTGAATAGCAGGTACTATTCCTTCTTTTAGCAACTGAAAATCTCTATGATAACCGCTAGGCAAATTGTTGGTCAACAGGCTTAATTCATAAGGTAATCCTTGTATTTTATTGCATTTCCCTCTTATTAATTCAAAAACATCAGGATTCTTTTTATGCGGCATAATACTGGAACCGGTTGTAAACTCTGATGGAATACTTAGGAAACCAAAATTCTGCCCCATATAAAGGCAAACATCCATCGCTAGTTTAGACAAAGTCGCAGCGATACTACTCAATGCAAAAGAGACTGATTTTTCTGATTTCCCTCTACTCATCTGAGCAGCAACGACATTATATTTTAATGTTTCAAACCCCAATTCTTTTGTCGTATATTCTCTATCAATCGGGAAAGAGCTCCCGTAGCCTGCTGCACTTCCCAGGGGATTTTGATCAACTATTTTTAAAGCTGCATTCACCATATACAAATCATCGACAAAGCTCTCTGCATATGCTGAAAACCATAACCCAAAGGAAGAAGGCATTGCTATTTGCAAATGCGTATATCCGGGTAATAATACTTCTTTATACCTATCTGCTGTATCCAACAGTACTTTTACAAAACCAGAAACCTGTTCTTTTATGCTTATCAACTCATCTTTCAGATATAAATGCATTGCTACTAATACCTGATCGTTTCTCGATCTGGCTGTATGCACTTTTTTCCCTGCTTCTCCTATTCTACGGATTAATTCAAACTCAATTTTGGAATGTACATCTTCAAAATCTTCTCCTATAGAAAAAATGCCTTTTGCTACTTCCTCCTGAAGAGAAGCTAATCCTTTCTCAATAGCTTTTATTTCTTCTGACGATATCAAATCAATACGATGTAGCATTTTAGCATGTGCTAGTGTTGCAGCTATATCATATTTTGCAATTACCAAATCCAATACTCTATCATTCCCTACAGTAAATGCATCTATTTTTTGATCTGTCGGTAGTCCTTTATCCCAAAGTTTCATCTTTTTCTTTTATTACCAATTATTGATTTTGTATTATTTCTTTTATTTGTTGTTTTCCAAAACAGCAGTATTCGGAATTTCTTCAGGTAGTATTACTTTTTTTAAAACATCAATATAAAGACCAATTCCTTCGACCACCTCCTCAATAAAAATAAACTCATCTGCAGAATGTGATCTCACAGAATCCCCCGGTCCAAGTTTTAGAGAAGGGCAACTCAATACGGATTGATCAGATAATGTCGGAGATCCATATGTGCTTCTTCCCAACGAAATCCCTGCCTGTACTATAGGATGTTCCATCGGAATTGATGAGGATCCCAGATGTAGAGATCTCGGCTTTACTTTTACCGTTTGAGGCAAAGCCTCTTTTATTGTATTCAGTACCTCTCTATTTGTATAATGGTCATTGACCCGTATGTCTACTACTAATCGACAATTAGCCGGCACTACATTATGTTGCTTTCCCGCATCAATTTGTGTAACTGTCATTTTTACTTTTCCCAATGTATCAGACACCTTGGAAAACTCGTATTCCTGAAACCACCTGATAACTTCCAGCGTATTATAAATAGCATTGTCGTCATTAGGGTGTGCCGCATGACTAGCAGTTCCTTTCACTGTAACATCAAGTACCAGTAATCCTTTTTCTGCAATAGCCAGATCCAGCAATGTCGGTTCCCCTACAATAGCAAAATCAATCCCTCTCAAGTGTTTCAAAACACTATTTAACCCATTATCACCACTACTCTCTTCTTCGGCAGAGGCAACAATCACCAGATTATATGCCATGTTTTCGCAATGATAATAGTATGTAAAAGCTGCTATTAATGAAACCAAGCACCCTCCTGCATCATTGCTCCCTAAACCAAATAACTTTCCTTCCGACTCAAAAGCTTCAAAAGGATTATTGGTATAATTTCCATTGGGTTTTACTGTATCGTGATGAGAGTTTAACAAAATTGTGGGTTTATCAGGATCGTATTGCTTGTTATAGGCCCAGATATTATTATTCTCCCTATGAAAAGGAATATCATTCTTAGAAAACCATCGTTCTATAAGAAGAGCTGTTTCTTGCTCTTCTGAAGAAAAGGAAGGAGTTTCTATTAACTGTTTTAACAAAACAATTGCTTCCTGAGTTAGTTCTTCTTTTAGAGACATAAGGTTGTATGTTTTATAGAGTTATCTTTAACAAAATCTGCATTGGCTATATGAACTTCATTTACATTTTTTTTCAAGGCATCAAAGCAATTCTTCAGTTTGGGGAGCATTCCTGCTGAAATCACATTTTGATCCTGAAGTTCTTTGTACTTTAATTGATCTATATACTCTATGATTGAACTTTTATCTTCTATATCTTCCAGGACTCCTTGTAATTCGAAACAATAAAATAAAGACACTTCATAAAAAGGGCTCATCGCTGCCGCTATTTCTGATGCAATGGTATCTGCATTTGTATTCAATAATTGCCCGCTTGTATCATGGGTTACTGCACAGAATACCGGTACAATATTTTGTTCGAGCCAATTTTTGATAATCACTCCATCTACTTTGACAATATCTCCTACATAGCCATAATCTACAAATTGAGGTGGTCGCTTTTGCGCCTGTATTACATTCCCGTCTGCTCCGGTTAACCCCAATGCATTACAATTATTTTTTTGCAAAGCGGCTACAATCTTCTTATTCAACACTCCCGCATAGGTCATTAAGACAATATCCAGATTTTCTGAAGAAGTAATTCTTCTGCCATCGATCATTTCTGTTTTGACTCCTAATTTATCAGCTAATTTGGTTGCCATCTTCCCCCCTCCATGCACTAATATTTTAGGTCCTTTTACTTTTGAGAAATCCTGTAAAAAGGAAGCCAATGCCTTCTCGTCTTCTATAACATTACCTCCTATTTTTGCTACTAGTATTTTTTCCATATCATTTCTTTTTACACGATTATTCCAACATCTTTTTTAAGACCAGTTGTGCTGCATATGTTCTATTATTAGCCTGTTCAATCACTAATGAATTAGCACCATCCAATACCTCATCATCTACGACTACATTTCTTCTTACCGGTAAGCAGTGCATAAATTTCGCATTGTTGGTCAGCTCCATCTTTTTTGCTGTCATTTTCCAGGACGTATCTGTAGAAAGAACTTTTCCGTAATCTGCATAAGAGCTCCAGTTCTTGACATATACAAAATCTGCATCTTTCAAAGCTGCTTCCTGATCATGTGTTGTTGTTACTCCTTCTGTTATATGCCTGGCTAATTCATAACCTTCTGGGTAGGTACAAACAAAATCTACATCCATTCGTTTGATCATTTCTACAAAGGAATTTGCTACTGCCTGTGGTAATGGCTTTGGATGAGGTGCCCAGGAAAAAACTACCTTGGGTCTTTTTTTAGTCATGTGCTCCGTAATGGTCATCGCATCTGTTAATGCCTGTAATGGGTGTGCAGTAGCACTTTCCATATTAATGATAGGTACAGAAGCGTATTTCACAAAACTCTTAATTACTTTCTCACTGTAATCATCCTCCTTAGATTCCAGAGAAGCAAAAGCCCGAATAGCCAATACATCGCAATACTGAGATACTACCTGAGCTGCCTCTTTTACATGTTCTGATGTTCCCTGATCCATGATCGTTCCATCATTATACTCCAGGGACCATCCCTCTCCATTAAAATTCATAACAATCACATTCATCCCTAAGTGTACCGCTGCTTTTTGGGTACTTAACCGGGTTCGCAAACTCGGATTAAAAAAGAGCATTGCTATGGTTTTATTTTGACCATATTCCTTGTATCCTAATGGATTCTTTTTGATCGTGATAGCTTCTTCTACCCAGTCAGCTACTGAATCTATATCATGTGTGGAAAAATATTTTTCTATTTTAATCATGTCTTTTGTCTCCATCCTGCTTGCTTATTATGATTCTTAAAATTGTTTAGGGGATTACTACTGAGGTTACTTCCTGTACTCCTTTTATAAACCTATCTATTGCCGAGGTCGTAATAGTCATTGGAGGCAATACCCTCAGTAATTTTTGATTCTTCGCTCCTCCCGTAAAAATTCGTTCTTCGTAGATCAATCTCTTCCGAAGTTCTCCTACTTCTGTTTCGAATTCGATTCCAAGCATCAACCCTCTTCCTTTAATCTTACTGACTCCCTGAATCTTTTGAGCTTTGTTGATTAAATACTGTCCCATCTTCATTGCCTGCTCAACAAGTTTTTCTTGTTTGATAACCTCCAATACTGCCAGACCTGCTACACAAGCCAGGTGATTTCCTCCAAAAGTAGTTCCCAGCAATCCATAACTAGATTGAAATTCCGGACTAATTAATATCCCTCCAATAGGAAATCCATTTCCCATTCCTTTTGCTATGGATATAATATCTGGTTTAATTCCATGATGTTGATGCGCAAAAAACTTTCCGCTTCTTCCATAACCAGACTGTACTTCATCTGCAATCAAAACTACCTTGTACTTTTTGCACAAATGCTGTATTGCTTTAAAAAATTCAGTTGTAGGTTCATCTAGTCCCCCTACTCCCTGAATGGGTTCTATAATCACAGAAGAAACATCTCCTTTCTCTATTTCTTTTTGGAAAGATTCAATATCATTTAAGGGCAGTATACTTACTTGTTGCTGTTTATTAATAGGAGCTACAATTTTAGGGTTATCTGTCACGGCTACTGCTGCAGATGTCCTCCCATGAAATCCGTTAGAAAAGGCAATCACTTTTGATTTACCTGTATGAAAAGAAGCAAGCTTTAATGCATTCTCATTGGCTTCTGCCCCAGAATTACACAAAAACAAACGGTACTCATCATACCCGCATAGTTCTCCTAATTTATTAGCTAGTTCTTGTTGTAAACTATTATGAACTGCATTTGAATAAAAACCGATTTGATCTAATTGGTCTTTTATGCGCTTTACGTAGTGTGGATGAGAGTGTCCTATAGAAATTACAGCATGCCCTCCATACATATCGAGATACTCTTTTCCTTTTCTATCTATAACAATACAATCATAAGCATTTACTGGCTCTACATCATATAATGGATATACATCAAATAGTTTCATTTTTATTATTTTTTTACAGCAGTTACCCCAATGGTAATTCCTGTTATTTTATAGTATTAATTTTTTCATAAGAAGCCATTACTCCTTTTATTACGGAAGAGCTTAATCCCTGATGTTCCATCTCATTCAACCCTTCTATTGTACATCCTTGCGGGGTAGTTACTTTATCGATTTCCCGTTCTGGGTGGGTTCCGTTCTCTGCCACCAATGTAGCAGCTCCAATAGCTGTCTGTACTGCGATAATCTGAGCTTCATGCGGATGAAATCCCATTTGGATTCCTCCTTGTATCATCGCTCTTAAAAATCGAAGAAAAAAAGCAATACCACTGGCTCCCAACACCGTAGCTGCCTGCATCAATCGCTCTTCAATCACCAAAGTTTCTCCAATTGTTTTGAATATTTTCTCTACGATCGCTAACTCTTCCTTTACATCTTTGCTTGCAGAGATACAGGTCATTGATAATTTTTTTGCTGCCCCCGTATTCGGCATCACCCTAATCACCTTATTGTCAGGTAATAGTTGATTAATTTCTTCTATAGAGGTTCCTGTAACCGTAGAAATAAATACCTGATCTTTAGTAACTTTATCTTTTATTTCATTAAGAACTCCTTCTAACTGCCTCGGCTGTACACATAGAATAACCCATTTTACATTTTCTATAGCTGTAATAATGTCTTGAGAGATATTGACCCCCAGATTGTCTTTCACGTATGATAAGTTATAAAAGGACTTATCAACTACAGTTATATCAGATGTATTAAATATATCACTGGATACCAAACCTGAAATTATTGACTTTCCAAGATTTCCTCCTCCTATTATTGTTAATTGTTCCTGCATCTTTTCTTTTTTTAACTGTTTTCTTTTTTAAAAAGCTGCTGCTTTTAATTCCAGACCTTTTTTTTCAGGGTATCCGAACATCAGGTTCATATTGTGTATTGCTTGACCTGAAGCTCCTTTTATAAGGTTATCTATAACTGACGTAATCAATAGCATCCCTTTCTTTTTGCATACATGTAATACACATTTATTGGTATTTACGACCTGTTTTAAATGGATCTCTTCTTCTGACACTACTGTAAACTCTTCATCCTTATAATAATCCATATACAATTGTTTTGCAGCTGCTTCTGTTCCTTCAAAACGGGTATACATCGTTGCATAAATTCCTTTGCTAAAATTTCCCCGATTCGGAATAAAGAACAAAGGAGCTGTAAAATCCTCTTGCAAAGCTTTCAGGCTTTGGTTTATTTCTCCTAAATGTTGGTGATTAAAGACCTTATAACTAGAAAAATTATTGTCTCTCCAGCTAAAATGAGTAGTCGCTCCCGGTACAACTCCTGCCCCGGTGCTTCCTGTTGTGGCATTAATATGTACGACATCTTCCAGTTTTTTGGCAGAAGCTAATGGCAATAGTCCTAATTGAATTGCTGTAGCAAAACATCCTGGATTTGCGATATAAGATGCCTTATTAATTGCTTCTTTATATAGTTCTGGCAATCCATATATAAATTTTTTACCTTCAAAAACCTGATCTTTTTCCAATCTGAAATCATTTCCCAAATCAATAATTTTTGTTGTTTCGGAAAATGTATGACTCTCTAGAAAAGAGCGCGACCTTCCATGCCCCAGGCATAGAAAAAGCACATCAACTTCTGGATTAACTGTATTCGTAAAATCCAGTGTAAGCTCTCCTAGCAGATCTTTATGTTGTTTATGAATTGGGTTTCCTGCATTGGTCGTACTGTATACAAAATCAATAGTTACTCCTGGGTGATGTACCAGTAATCGTATTAATTCCCCTGCTGTATATCCTGACCCTCCTATAATTCCTGCTGTAATCATACTAATGAAGAATTTATCTGGTGATATATTTTATTCGCATTTCCATAGATTTTGATAAACCCTTTGGCATCCTCTGAGGTCCACTCATTATTCATCTCTCCATATTGACCAAAATCAGATTTCATAAGGTCAAAATCAGAAGCGACTCCTTCTAATACAAAATGATACGGTTTTAATCGAACAATCACATCTCCTGTTACTGTCTTTTGGGAATCTTCTAAAAAGACCTCTATATTCCTCATTACCGGATCTAAGTAGTTTCCTTCGTGCAATAACATTCCATACCAATTAGCCAATTGTTCTTTCCAATACTGTTGCCATTTAGTCAGTACATGTTTTTCTAACAAGTGATGTGCTTTGATAATTAATAGAGGAGCTGCTGCTTCAAACCCCACTCTCCCTTTTATTCCAATAATAGTATCTCCAACATGAATATCTCTTCCTATCGCATAGGAACTCGCCAACTGTTCCAGTTTTTTGATATTACTGATAGGTGTATCCTTTACATTATCTAAACCTATCAATTCTCCTTGATCAAAATGTAGGGTAATAGTCGTCTCTTCTTTATTTTCTAGTTGACTCGGATAGGCAGACTCCGGTAATGACTGATGAGATGTCAATGTTTCTTTTCCTCCCACACTGGTTCCCCAAATCCCTTTATTAATAGAATATTGTGCTTTCTCCCAACTGTAATTAACACCGTGTTTTTCGAGATATGAAACTTCCTCTTGCCTAGATAATTGTAAATCTCGTATAGGAGTGATAATATTTATTTCTGGAGCCAGGGTCTGAAAAATGACATCAAAACGGATCTGGTCATTTCCTGCTCCTGTACTTCCATGAGCTATATAATTAGCTCCGATTTCTTTGGCATATTTAATTACTTCTATTGCCTGAAAAATTCGTTCTGCACTAACTGATAAGGGATAGGTATTATTTTTTAATACATTTCCAAAAATTAAATATTTAATAGCTTTATTATAGAAGGTATCCAATATGGTTTTATTACTATGAGAACTACTTCCCAGTTCATACGCTTTTTGTGCTGTTTCTTCTAACTCTTTTTCAGAAAAACCTCCGGTATTAACCAATATGGTATGAACTTCCAATTGTTTTTCATGAATCAAATACTTGACACAGTAAGAAGTGTCTAATCCTCCGCTATATGCTAATACTACTTTTTCCATTGTAAAAAATGTTTATTACTTATCAGCATTTTTTGTTTAATGCTTCGTAATCGTTTTAATATCTTTTTATTGAATTGTTTCTTTTTATTTTCTTTTTGTGTCGGATCGTATAACATCCCAGTACACAGACACATTTTATGATCTTTTGATTTTAGAATATCATAATTGGTACATGTCCTGCACCCAGACCAAAACTTAGGATCTTCTGTTAATTCAGAGAAAGGAACTGGTTTATACCCTAGCTCAGAATTAATCTTCATAACAGCCAATCCTGTAGTTATTCCAAACACTTTGGAATTAGGATATTTTTGTAATGAGTGTTCAAAGGTGAACTCCTTAATACGTTTTGCTAATCCTATTTTTCTATAATCAGGATGAACAATAAGTCCTGAATGGGCTACATATTTCTCATGTTCCCAAGCCTCTATGTAACAAAAACCGGCAAAGGCTTCTCCACACATAGCGATAATGGCGTGACCACTGAGCATTTTGCTTCGAATATACTCTGGGGTCCGTTTAGCGATTCCTGTTCCGCGAACTCTGGCTGAATCAAGAATAACATCACATATCTCATCTGCGTAAGAAAAATGTGATTTTGTTGCTACTGTAATATGAACCTGTTTCATGCCTATACTACTGTTTTAGGTATTCTATAAAACTTGTCAAAAAATGTATTCTAATTGATTCTCAAAACTGTCATTATGATATAATCGTACCTAAAACATTTACAGCAACATAGCCACTGTTCATGCTTTTATTAATTATATCAAAAAGCCTGACTATCTTCTCTTACAGGTATAACAAACCTGTAAAAGATGTATTAATTTTTTAATTAAAGTATGGGGTATCCTCTTTGGAGAAATAAAGATCTACAGATATATAATACAAACGCAATAATTCATATTAACATCTAGTAAAGTTTTAGTAAAATTAAAGAGGTTTTTATCTCACGGGGAAGCAGGACGCACCCACTTCTTTTACATTTTTATATCCCAAAGGGACGACGGAAACAGCGATTTGATTGTGGAGTAATCAAAGATAAAAGGATTGGTTTTCCTGCTGCTGGTAGTATGTCTTGTAAATGTCTCATAATATAGTAACTCTAAATCGTCGGCCGAAGCCCCTTTCGTTAACTAACTGTGCAATAATACGTAAAAAACATACACGCTACCTAATTATAGACTTAAAATTTCGAGTTTTTATCAATATCATAAAAAATCCCCTGTAAAATCATCGATATCTCACTCCCTTTTTTGGATTTTATGTAAACAACTAAAAATTACACACTACTTCAATCATTTATGTATTCTTTCCCTTTTTTACTATCTCCCGATAGGATTGTAACAAAAGTTTTTTTGGATCGTCATAAAAATATATCCAAAACCAATCAATATGATCCGTTTTATTTTACTTTTACTCTTCACTCTTATTTCTTTTTTCACGGGAAACAGCCAAGAAACTTCTCTCCTGCTAAAACAAGAAATAATCCCATTTTCTAAAATTAAACACTATGAAAAATTCTTGTCTCGATTTCCTGAAATAGAAGCAGTGAACAGCTACAATATTACTTACCTCAGTGATGGTCTCAAAGTAAAAGGTGTTCTGGTTCTTCCTAAAAAAGAAGGACAATATCCTACAATCATCTATAATAGAGGAGGAAACAGAGATACTGGTGCCATATCGCCAAAAGCTATTCCGTTTTTAGGACTTGCTAAAATAGCCAGTAAAGGGTATGTCGTGATCGCGAGTCAATACAGAGGTAATATGGGAGGAGAAGGAAAAGAAGAGTTTGGAGGACAAGATGTTAATGACGTATTGAATCTTCTAAATGTGATAAAAGAAATAAAACAAGCGGATACTACTAATGTAGGTATGTATGGATGGAGTCGTGGGGGAATGATGACCTATATTGCATTAACCAAAACAAATCGCATAAAAGCCGCTGCTGTTGGAGGAGCTGTCTCGAATAATTTTGAAACCATTACCGACAGACCTATCATGGAAGAAAAAGTATTGGCAGAACTCATCCCTGAATATTCTAAACATAAAGAAACCGAATTAAAAAAGCGATCTGCAACCTTTTGGGCACATGCATTCCCAAAAGATACACCATTACTCATTATGCATGGCACCTCTGACTGGCGTGTAAAACCATCCCAGTCTTTACAACTGGCTATAGAATTAGACAAGCATCGAAAACCTTATCGACTTATCATGTTTGAAGGAGGTGATCACGGAATTAGAAACAACAGAAAAGAGGTTTCCGAGCAAGTGATTCAATGGTTTGATCGTTTTCTAAAACAAGGAGAAAAGGTTCCCAATATGGAGTTTCATGGAAAATAAGCAGCACCTCTTGTGTATCTTCCCTGGATTATCGAATAAAAAACCTCTGCATGGCATTGCTGCAGAGGTTAAAAAAAATAAAAGTTGCAACTATCTTTAAATCAAAAACTGAAATAAATCAGGTTTATCATTTAGATAATCGCCAAAAAAATTCTTTTCTTTCATTCTGGTAATCAAAGGAGCTAAATCTTTTGTATCTTTTAATTCAATTCCTACCACAGCAGGACCATTCTCTCTACTTGATTTTTTAGAATATTCAAAATGAGTGATATCATCATTAGGACCTAATACTTCGCCCACAAATTGCTTCAAAGCTCCTGCACGTTGTGGAAACCGTACAATAAAATAATGTTTTAGCCCAGAGTACAACAAGGCCCTTTCTTTGATCTCTGCTGTACGCGTAATATCATTGTTACTACCACTGACAATACACACTACATTTTTTCCTTTGATTTCTTCTTTATAGAAATCCAGCGCTGCTAAAGTTAGTGCTCCTGCTGGTTCTACAACAATAGCATCTCTATTATACAAGTCCAAAATAGTCTGACATACCAGTCCTTCCGGAACAGTTATCATTTCAGACAAATTAGAGTTACAAATCTCGAAATTGTGTTCACCAACCTTCTGGACCGCAGCACCATCTATAAACTTATCTATATCGGCAATCTCTGTATTGATTCCTTTTTCTATAGAAGTGGACATCGAAGGAGCTCCTGCTGGTTCTACTCCAATAATTTTTGTTTTGGGAGACAAGGCTTTCATAGCTCCACATAAACCAGATGCCAATCCTCCTCCTCCTACAGCAACAAAAATATAATCTATAGGAGCATCTGCCTGCTTAAAAATCTCCAAACCGATGGTTCCCTGTCCTTCTATGGTTTTGGGATCATCAAAAGGATGTACAAATGTTTTTCCCTGAGATTCGCAAATCTCTTTGGCTGCCCTGGATGAATCATCAAACGTATCTCCTTCTAATACTATTTTTACATGAGCTCCTCCAAACATCTGAGTTTGCTCTACTTTTTGCTTTGGCGTCACAGAAGGCATATAAATCGTCCCTTCTATTTGCAAATGGTTGCATGCAAAGGCAACTCCCTGGGCATGATTCCCCGCACTGGCACAAACCACTCCCCGTTGTAATTGTTCCGGAGTCAAAGAGCTTATCTTATTAAAAGCTCCTCTAATTTTGTAGGATCGAACCCGCTGAAGATCTTCTCTTTTTAATAAGACATTCGCTTCATACCTCCGAGAATACCTAATACTATTCATTAAAGGAGTCACCATAGCCACTTCTTTTATAGTTGTAGCTGCTTTTTGTATATCCTCTAAATCCGGAAAATATGTGGTCTTCGTTGTATTCATAATGTATTGCTAATTCTACTCGTCATTGTATCTTTCTACTAATATCACCCTTTGGGAAGGTACAATCCGGCTTATACTTTTTTTGCACAAACCGGATTTACTTTTTTATACAATTGGTTTCATTGCTGTCATAGAAGCTCTAAGCTTATTTCCTACAACTTCAATTGGGTGATTTCTTAAAATCTCATTAATAGAAATTAGTTTTGCATTATCTACTCCGTTATCAACTCCTTCATCATATGCTTTCCCTATAACATTTACATCAATATCTTTCATAAAATCAGATAATAATGGCTTACATGCATGGTCGAATAAATAACAACCATACTCAGCGGTATCGGAGATTACTCTATTCATTTCGAATAGTTTTTTTCGTGCAATTGTATTCGCAATTAAAGGAGTTTCATGTAATGATTCATAATACGCTGACTCTTCAATGATTCCTGATTCAGTCATCGATTCAAAGGCTAATTCTACTCCTGCTCTTACATACGCAACCATAAGTACTCCGTGATCATAAAACTCCTGTTCAGAAATTACTACATCTCCTGCCGGTGTTTTCTCAAAAGCAGTTTCTCCTGTTTCTGCTCTCCATCCTAATAAATTCTTATCGTCATTTGCCCAATCTTCCATCATAGTACTGGAAAAATGCCCTGACATAATATCGTCCATATGTTTTCTAAACAACGGTCTCATAATTCCTTTTAATTCTTCTGATAATTCGAATGCCTTCACTTTGGACGGGTTAGACAAACGATCCATCATATGAGTAATACCCCCGTATTTTAATCCTTCGGTGATAACTTCCCATCCATACTGAATTAATTTTGAGGCATACCCTTTATCAATTCCTTTTTCGACCATTTTATCAAAACAAAGAATAGATCCTGTCTGTAATAATCCGCATAAGATTGTCTGCTCTCCCATTAGATCTGACTTTACTTCTGCTACGAATGAAGATTCTAAAACTCCTGCCTTATGTCCTCCGGTAGCTACTGCATACGCTTTGGCCTGCGCGAGACCTTCTCCTTTTGGATCATTTTCCGGGTGTACCGCAATAAGTGTAGGCACTCCGAATCCTCTTTTATATTCTTCTCGTACTTCCGATCCAGGACATTTTGGCGCAACCATAATAACCGTCAGATCTTCTCGTACTTTCATTCCTTCTTCTACGATATTAAATCCATGAGAATAGGATAACGTAGCACCTTTTTTCATCAGCGGCATTACTGTACTTACCACTTGTGTATGCTGTTTATCTGGAGTTAAATTAATCACCATATCAGCTGTTGGAATCAACTCCTCATAAGTTCCTGTTGTAAAGCTGTTTTCAGAAGCATTTTTATACGATTGTCTTTGTTCTTTAATTGCTGCTTCTCTCAAAGCATAGGATATATCCAGCCCTGAATCTCTCATATTCAATCCCTGATTCAGCCCTTGTGCTCCACATCCTACTATAACAATCTTTTTTCCTTTTAATGCAGCTACTCCATCCGAAAACTCGGATAATTCCATAAATCTGCATTTTCCTAATTGAGTTAACTGATCTCTTAATGATAGTGTATTAAAATAATTTGCCATTTTCTTATTGGTTAATTTTTTTCCGTTGCCCGGAACAGTTTTTTAGTTTATTAATTTTAGTATATGATTTAATTCACTTCTTCTATAGTGAATGTTTCCAGAATCTTAGAGATATGCATTTTCTCTTTAGTTACTGCAATTCTTCCTGACCTGACAAACTGCATTAGTCCATAGGGCTCCAGCTTATCGTACAATGCTTCTACCTCATAGCGTCTCCCTGTTTTTTCTAAAACAAAGAACTCCGGAGTTACTGTTACAATCTGCGCATTGCTCTCTTTAATCACATTTTGAATCTGACGTTCCTCGAATAACAATTTTGAAGAGATTTTAAACAAAGCTGTTTCTTGATAGATGGTTTCATCATCTCTGTGATAAAACGCTTTGATAACTTCAATTTGTTTTTCTATTTGTGTTATAATTTTCCGAACCTGTTCTTCCGTAACAGAAACTACAATCGTAAATCGAAAAACATCTTTTATTTCAGAAACGGAAGCTGTGAAACTATCCAAATTAATTCTCCTTTTCAGGAAGATAGCCGAAATCCGGTTCAACAACCCTATATTGTTTTCGGTATATACCGAAATTGTATAATTTTCTTTTTCCATAATTAACTTAGTCTTACATCTGATACTGAGGCTCCTGTTGGAATCATCGGGAATACATTATTTTCTTTTTCTACACATACTTCTAAGAAATAAGCACCTTCTGTGGTCATCATTTCTTTGATTGCCTCTTTTAGTTCTTCTCGCTTGGTTACCCTTTTTGCTGGGATATGATATCCTCTAGCAATCGTAATAAAATCCGGATTGGTCATTTCTGTAGAGGCATATCTCTTCTCAAAAAATAATTGTTGCCACTGTCTAACCATTCCTAAAAACTCATTGTTCAGTACAACGATCTTAACGGCTGTATTGTTCTGAAAAATCGTTCCTAATTCCTGAATTGTCATTTGGTACCCTCCATCTCCTATAATAGCGATTACATCTCGTTCGGGGGCTCCCATTTTTGCTCCAATAGCTGCCGGCAAAGCAAATCCCATAGTTCCTAAACCACCTGAGGTAACATTGCTTTTTGATTTGGAAAATGCTGCATAACGACATGCGATCATTTGATGTTGACCTACATCAGATACAATAACCGCATCTCCTTTGGTCTCTTCATTGATTCCTCTGAGAACTTCTCCCATAGACAGGCCTTCTTTCTCAGGATACAATTCATTTTTAATGACTTTATCGTACTCTATCTCCATCAGATCATTAAACTGCTGTAACCAAGCCTGGTGATCATTTTTGTTTATCAGAGGTAATATTTTTGCCAATGTATGCTTCACATTTCCCATAACTGCCACATCACTCATCACATTCTTATCTACTTCTGCAGGATCTATTTCAAAATGTATTACTTTGGCTTGTTTCGCATAAGTATCCAGATTTCCTGTTACCCGGTCATCGAATCGCATTCCTACAGCAATCAAAAGATCACATTCATTGGTTAATTTATTAGGTGCGTAGTTTCCGTGCATTCCTACCATTCCTACATTAAGTGGATGAGAAGTTGGCAGGGCTGATAATCCTAATATAGTCCATGCCGCCGGAATTCCCGCTTTTTCTATCAGAGCTGTAAACTCTTCTTCTGCTTCTCCCAAAATCACTCCTTGACCAAAAACAATTAATGGTTTTTTCGCGGCATTGATTAAGTCTGCAGCATCTTCCAGGCTTTTCGGCTCCGTTGGAGGAGTTGCTTTATAGCTACGAATACCTTTACAGGGCTCGTATGAAAAATCAAACTCTTCAAACTGTGCATCTTTTGTGATATCGATAAGTACCGGTCCGGGTCTCCCTGATCTGGCAATATAAAATGCTTTAGCAAATACTTCGGGAATATCGGCAGCTTTTGTTACCTGATGGTTCCACTTTGTCACCGGTGTAGAAATCCCCACAATATCGGTCTCCTGAAAGGCATCGGATCCCAGTAAGTGAGAAGCGACCTGTCCTGTAATACACACCATCGGAGTTGAATCAATCTGTGCATCTGCTATTCCCGTGACCAGATTTGTAGCTCCTGGTCCAGAAGTAGCCATTGCGACGCCAACTTTTCCACTGGTTCTGGCATATCCTTGTGCAGCATGTGTTGCGCCCTGTTCATGTCTTGTCAGAATATGTGTTAGTTGATCTTCATATTTAAACAATTCATCGTATACAGGCATAATTGCTCCTCCGGGATACCCATAAATTAAATCTACTCCTTCGGCTAACAGGCATCTAATGACTGCTTCTGCCCCTGTCATTCGTTCCGTCTTCATTGTAGTTTCTTTCGTTACTGTTTGCGTTGCTGTTTCCATACGCTCTGTCCTTTTTGAGTCGTTAGTATTCGATTTCAAAATTTGTCAATTGTAATAATTTGATTTGTGTATTTTTTAGAATTCATCTGTTACACATCCTTGGGATGCTGATGATACCGTATGCGCATATTTATACAGTACTCCTCTTTTAAATTTTAAAGGAGGTTGTACCCATGCTGCTTTTCTTTTTGCAAGTTCTTCACTGTCTATATCAACTGTTATCGAGTTTTTTTCTGCATCAATTGTGATCACATCACCATCTTCAACCAAACCTATTAATCCTCCTTCTTGTGCTTCCGGGGTAATATGCCCTACGACAAAACCATGCGTTCCTCCTGAGAATCGTCCATCTGTAATCAGAGCGACATCTTTTCCTAAGCCTGCTCCCATAATCGCTGCTGTAGGTTTTAGCATTTCTGGCATTCCAGGTCCTCCTTTAGGGCCTTCATATCGTATAACAACTACATCTCCTTTTTGCACTTTTCCATCTCGTATTCCATCATTAGCATCGTATTCGCTATCAAAAACTTTGGCGTTTCCTTTAAAAAGGAGCCCTTCTTTTCCTGTTATCTTTGCCACACATCCGTCTTCTGCCAGATTTCCATACATAATTCTCAGATGCCCAGTTTCCTTTATAGGGGACTCCAATGGTTTTATAACATGTTGCCCTTCTAATAAATCGGGAACATCCAATAGGTTTTCTGCCAATGTTTTTCCTGTTACAGTCAGACAATCTCCGTGTAGTAATCCCTTCTTTAATAAATATTTCAACACTGCAGGAATTCCTCCTACCCTATGCACATCTTCCATCAAATACTTCCCGCTAGGTTTCAGGTCTGCCAAAAATGGAGTTTCGTCACTTATACGCTGAAAATCTTCTAAAGTAAAAGACACATCTGCTGCTCTTGCTATAGCTAGAAAATGCAATACTGCATTTGTAGATCCTCCCATTATCGTTACCAATCGAATTGCATTTTCCAATGATTTTTTGGTAACAATATCTTTGGGTTTAATATCTTTTTCTAATAAAACTCGCATTGCTTGCCCAGCCATGACGCTTTCATTCTCTTTATTTTCACTTATTGCCGGATTCGAGGAGTTATAAGGAAGTGACATCCCTAATGCTTCAATAGCCGATGCCATGGTATTTGCTGTATACATTCCTCCACAAGCTCCTGCCCCCGGGCATGCTTTTTCGATAACACTCTCATATGTCTGTTGCGTCATAGTACCAGCTACTTTTTCTCCCCAGGCTTCAAAAGCAGACACAACATCCAGCTTTTTTCCTTCATGACATCCAGAGGCAATAGTCCCTCCATATACCAAAATAGCCGGACGGTTTAATCGCAGCATCGCCATAAGTGCTCCAGGCATATTCTTATCACACCCAACAACTGTCACCATTCCGTCATAGGACATCGCCTGTACTACTGTCTCCATAGAATCAGCAATTACATCTCTCGATGGTAATGAGAAACGCATTCCTGGTGTCCCCATAGAAATACCATCACTAACGCCAATAGTATTAAAGATCAAACCGACTAAATCTTCATTTTCGGTTCCCTTTTTTACAAGTTTTGCCAAATCATTGAGATGCATATTACATGGGTTTCCTTCATACCCTGTACTAGCAATCCCTACAAATGGTTTTTTTAAATCTTCTCTTGTTAACCCAATTGCATGCAGCATCGCCTGTGCTGCCGGTTGAGTGTCATCCTGAGTAACTTGCCTACTAAATTTGTTGATATCCATTTTTTTGAATATTATTTATATTATCTTTATTTTTTTAACAGTTTTTTTGATAATAACAAAAAGCATCTTTTATAACGCAGTATAAAATTATTTTGTTACTGCTAAACAATTATCATTTCCTCAATTTCCTTACAACATCCAACCTAAGCCTATTTATTCACAAACTCCTAAAAAACAACTAATTACACTTGTTTTTTTTACAATCACTACACAGATAATTATTATTTTTTGTTCCTTATACACCAAAAAAAATCCCTTCAACATAATTGAAGGGATTTTTTTGTTCGCTACACAATATGCCCTTCATCACGGTGAAATAATCACCACGACGATAATGACAATACGAATGATAGCTTTTACAGTTTGCATTTCTATTTTATTTTTTATGCTCAAAAAAAAATCCCTTTACAAATTGTAAAGGGATTTTAAGTTTATATTGTTTATACAACGTCCCTTTACTGGGGTGAAATAATCACCTCAATAATAATGACGTTAATAATTGTATTTACTGTTTTCATAATCTGTTGCCAAATATACTAATTCTTTATTAAATTCAAAGTATAAATAAAAAAAGGCATTATTTTTTTCATTTCCATCTCCTTTCTATGAGGTTTTATAAAAAACAACTATGGTTCAGTGAGTCGGATTAAAATTTAAACAAATTGTTTTTCATACAATAGATGACCAGCCCAACTCTGGTTTTAACTTCCAGCTTTTTAAAAACCATCTCTCTGTAGTTTTCTACTGTTTTAGGACTAAGACTCATCTCATCAGCAATCTGTTTATAGGTCAATTCTGAACAAGCATGCTTGAGAAAAGTCCATTCTCTCTTAGTCAGATGGTCTTCTAAGTTTGTATGCTGATCTAGTTGATCTGAGTGCTTCAGAGCTTTTTCTATTTTGGAAGAATAATAAAATCCTTGCTCAATAACCATCTTCATCGCAAATTCAAAGTTTTCGGGATGAATATCTTTTAGGAGATATCCTCTGGCTCCTGATCTCAGCATTTTTATAATGGTTTCTTCATCATCCTCCATAGTAAGTGCCAATACTTTTTGCTGTGGTTGATTCTCTTTTAACCATTCCATGGTCTGCACCCCGTCCATCACTGGCATTTTTACATCCAATAGTACCAAATCAGGTTTTCTTCGCTTGTGTAAATAATACTGCGTTAATTCTTTTCCGTTCTTTAGAATTGCTAACACCTGGTACTCTTCCAATTTAGAGATCAAGCTCTCTAATGATTGTGCAAAGAGCAGATGGTCGTCAACTATTACAATTGTTTTTTTCTTTTTAGTAATCATTTTGTATTTTCTTTTTCTTAAACGGATATTGTAGTACCAATGTCACTCCATTACCTGGAGAGGAAGTATATTTTATTTTTGCATCAACTACTTCTGCTCTGCTTTTCATATTTAGCAAACCTGAATTAGCCTGTACCGAAGTCTGATCAAAGCCAACCCCATCATCTTTTACCGTAATCTCAACGCCCTCCTGCTGATAATCCAAATGTACAAAAAGGTGCGCTGCTTCTGCATGTTTTATCGTATTGGAAAAAAATTCCTGAACAATCCTGTATAAGATAATCTCGTCATTAGGCTCAATCGTCACAGGAGTACCACTCACTTTTAGTTCTGTTTCTAAAAAGTTTAGTTTATTAAATCGGGTGAGTTCTACCTGTATAGACTTCTCTATCCCCACATGCTGAATTACCTCTTTGTTTAGTGTTCTGGATAATAGTCGTATTTCTTGCAGACTATCACCTACTAACCCTCTTACATCCCGTAAGGAATCTGCATTTTCTTCTGAGATAGCTGTGCCTAATATATTAATCTGCATAACAGCTGTAGATAACAACTGTCCTATATTATCATGTAATTCCCAACTAACATTTTTTAATGTCTGTTCTTGTATTTCTATTTTAGAGCGAGACAGCTCTTCTTTAAAACGTTGTGTCGCTTTAAAATTTTCCAGCAATAGTTTATTTTTCCTTTTAAGAAATGTCACAATAAACACCACTCCAAAAACTACAAAAAATAGAATTACTGCAGTAAAGTAAATAATTAATAAGATTTGTTCTTTCGGAAGCATATATAAAAACCTAATATATATATTGAATTTAAAAAAATGATCGAACAATAAAGTAAAAACATCCTTAAGGTATTGAAATCAGGGTTCTCACTAGAATAATACTCTTTATATATAAACAAAGGAGTAACCACTAAGTTAAAAATCATACTTCCTATAGCTATATAAAAAGGTAATTCTTTATGAAAATATAAAATTTTATTACTTTTTAAAATTTCAAAAAAGTACAACATTACGCTTATAAAAATAAAAATAGGACCTAGAATATAAGGTACTGAATAAATATTTTCTAAAAAAGAATTTTTAAACACAATACAACAAATTGTAAATACAAAATAAAAAAGCATCAAGCCTTTTACAATTTTACTTACCTCCTCTGATTTTATATTCTTTTTAAAATAGTACATCAAAAATAAATCAGAAAAAACCGTATAAACCCTAAACCCCCAAAAATTTATCTTATAAGACACTTCTACATCCCAAGAAATTAAATCTTTTAAAAAAATCGATGAATTCCATTCTCTCGCACATGTTGGCATCCAGCCGAAAAACACTTCAACAAAAACAGTAAACCATAAAAACCAGACAAAAAACCGAGTTAAATTATTAACTCGGTTTTTATTCTTTATTAGAACAACTGTACCTACTATTGCAGCTAACAATTCAAAAAGATTAACAACTGAAAAAAATACCACTGCACTCATAGGCGTATAGAGAATAACATGTAATTAATAACTATTTGGAGGAATTCCACCATCACCTCCTCTATTAAAAGGGTCTATATCGTAATTATTCTGTCTATAGTCTACAGCTCCATCTTTCCCTGCACTTCCGGCTGGCACTCCTGTCGGTGCAAAAAACAAAGTAGACCTTCCTATTCCATGGCTACACTTATTTTTAGGATATGCTCCAAAATATGCTCTAATTCCAGGATTCTCTATTCCCATTTTCTTAGATTTCCTTTTTACATATTTGATATATTGTTCTAATTCTTCCAACGGCCACCAAAACTCTCTGGCATCTTCATGCCCTAAACACTTCTGTAAGTGCTCTGCCCGATCACAACACCAATGATGTTGTAATTCTTTAGCTTCTTCTACAGAAATACATTTCTTAGGTTTTGTTATCTTCTTTTTCTTTTTGGTTGCTTTTTTATCTTTGGGAAACTTCCCGCCGTTATTAGGTATTTCTGAATTCATAATGGTTATTTATTTTCTGATTAACACTTGCTAATGTACCGAAAATAACCACTCTTGAACAAGTAACAGCACCCTTTTTAACATAATCATTTAATTCAAAAAACAAACTAAAAAACTGATTTACAGATAATTAAACAACACACTGTCAATAAACTTTTTTTTAGCAAAAGGGATTTACCCCATACCAAAACAGGGGATTTTCCCCCAAAAAAGAGAATTGTGTTTTTTAATATCCTACTAACAAACTCTTTATCACCAACGCCATTCAACCATTACACTGTATCAAAGACTTTAGTATACATCAAACTCCTGACAGGAATACAGACCTACAGATACAAGGCAATAGCGTTGTAACAAAGAAGCCTTTTGATCGAGAGCAACCTGCAAAATATATAAATTAGTAGATAGTAACTATCCACAATAAAAGACGATTTTAATAGTTTTTTAAAACAAATCTAAAAGTAGATTGCGGGTGTTTTTGTGCCAATACATCAATACTCATTTCTGTTAATTGCAAAATTCTCGGGTACCCTCCGGTAGTCTGACAATCTCTCATCAATACAATTAATTTTCCTGCCGGAGTTAATTGAATTGTTCCTGGTAAGACGGGAGATGTTAACATTGATTTTAAATTATTATGTACTGTTTCTATTAATTGTATCGCCATCCTGTTTATAACATTCGAAATAGTAAAAGTGGTCTCCAATAAAAATTGTTTTTGTTCCTTAGTAAGTTGTTCCCACTCCGGTCCGGGGAATACTTCTATCACAGAAAAATTCCGCTTATAAAAAGGAGCACTTACCTTTGTGTTTTTAGTAGACAAACCAAGGTGTTTTTCACAACCAATTTCATCTCCTTTTTTTAGAACAGAAGTTGCTGTTATATTCATAAAAAAAGAACGACTATTTAAGATAGATTCCGTTTTAAAACCTCCTTTAATTCCTACAAAAAAATACAGTCCTTTTTTGCTATTTTTAAATGAAAGTTTACTCCCCTCAAAAACCTCAAAAGGAACATTCATCGGCATCTTTTTCGCATCCAGTAACACCTCACATTCTCCCCCTGTAACACATATAACAGTACGTACTTCAAAAAGTAAAACCGGAGGAATTCCAACCCATTCCAACACAGCATCATTTTCTTTATTATTCAACAGTAAATTCGCCAATAAAAAAGAAGTTTGATCCATTGCTCCGGCTTTAGGAATTCCAAACTCAGCATAACCAATTCTTCCTTTATCTTGAATTGTTGTTCGCAATCCTTCTTTTATAATTTTTACACCTACACTCATACAACAGAAAATTTAAGCTGGTATTCACCTTCCAAAACCAATGAACTTATAGCGTTATATTCTAAAACATCCACTGCAACAAACTTTAACTTATCTCCAGGTGACACAAATGACAAGGTTTCATTTTTTACGTCAAAAAAGCGTATTGGCGTTTTACCAATCACATACCAACCTCCAGGACTATTCACCGGATAAATTCCTGTCTGACTTCCTCCAATTGCAACTGAACCACTTTGAACTTCTCTGCTGGGAATTGCTTTTCTCGGGAGTACTAATTTTTCATCCAATCCTCCGAGATATAAAAATCCCGGCAAAAAACCTCTGAAGAAAACAGTATATAAAGAGGAGGAGTGTAAACGAATTAATTCTTCTTTTTTTATCTTTTTCAACTCCAAAAACTGTAGTAGATCTTCTGCCATTTGCGCTTCATAGCAAACTGGGATCTCCCACAACTTCTTTTTTCTTCCTTCAATAGTTTTTACTGTTTTAAAAAGCTTTTTCAGCTCAAAAACAGCGCTATAGAAATCCTCTATACCAGACTTATAAGAAATTAATAACGAGTTATATGATATAATTACCTCAATAATTACTTTAAAATAATTTTCCTGAATCAATTTTTGACAAAAAATCAGCTCTTCGAGTATATTTTCATCTATTTTTTCTGGCCATTCGATTAAAATAGCACATTCTCCATATTGTTTGAATTGTAATTCCGTTGTCATATTCTCATTTCTCTCTTCTTATAAATTTCTATTTATTTTCTCTGTAACATATTTTAATATCGCTACAGATTTTGGATTATCTCCATGTACACATATCGTATCAAAAAAAATATTTTTCCTCACTCCTTCGATCGTTAATACTCTATTATGATACACCATTTCTTTTACGTGTGCATATACTTTTTCTGGTTCGGTGATCACCGCTTCCTTATATTTTCTTGATACCAATTGTAAATCTGAAGTGTAATTCCGATCTGCAAAAACCTCCTTTTTAATTCTGTCTTTCTCTTCCATAAAAGTTTCTATCATCGAATTACCTGATGTCAAAACAAATAATCTTCTATCGACATTTTTCACAACATCAACAATTACCTCTGCAATTTCAGGTCGAATAACCGCATCATTATACAATGCTCCATGAGGTTTTACATGATGCATTTTTTTCCCTCTTTCTTCTACATACTTTTTTACCTTCAATACCTGATTTGTTAGTATCTCTTCCAATTCAGACATTGAAATATCCATCGACAATCTTCCAAAATTCTTCCGATCCGGATATGATGGATGTGCTCCAATAGCTACATCATTTGCTATTGCCAAATCAATTGTTTTTTTGATTTCATCATCATTCCCTGCATGCACTCCACAAGAGATATTACACCAAGAGATATACGGCATGATTTGATGATCAAAACCAGCCTCTTCTCCTACATCGGCATTCCAAATATTTTTTTTCATTTTCCTACAAACTTTCAATTACTTTCCAAATGCTTTTTGCTCCTAAAAAAACAGTTATCATCAGGATTAAAAAACCGAGTATATTTTGTTGGGTAGTATTGGTATATTTTCCTAATATTTTTTTACTGTTTACTACCCATAAAAGGAAGGCTGCGATAATCGGTAGCAATAGTCCATTTGTCACCTGAGCAAAGCGAATAATCTCAATGGATTTTATTCCCAATGAAGAAAACAACACACCTAATCCAAGAATAAACATCCAAACGAATCTAAAGCGTTTAGTCTTTAATCCTCCCTCCCATCCCAGGCATCCTTTTACCACATATGCCGCTGCCAAAGGAGCAGTTATTGCCGAGGTAATCCCTGCTGCAAATAGTCCCAATGACAATACATATTTTGCCATTTTACCAAAAACTGGTTCTAAGCTTTTCGCTAAATCCGCCGCGTTATGAATCTCTGTTTGCTGTATGGAAGCTCCAGCTACAATAATTGCCATCGATACGAGTCCTCCCAAAATAACTGCAATCATTGTATCTTTTCTGGCACTTGATAAATCACTGGCACTCTGCCATTTTTCTTTAACTAAAGAAGCATGTAAAAACAAATTATAGGGTACCACCGTGGTTCCTACCAAACCAATAACGGTTACAATTTTATCTGCGGATAAACTTGGAACAAACCCTTTTACCAAAAGAGAAAGATCTGGTTTCGTGGCTATTGCAGTAAGAATAAATGCCAAACTCATAAAAAGCACTAAACCTATCAAACTTCTTTCCAGTACTTTATAATTTCCTATATAAAGTAAAGCAAACGCCAATACTCCTATTAACAGACTCTGGTAATTTAGTTGCAAACCTGCAACGTCTATCACAGGATTGCCCAATATTGTAGATAAACCTAGTACTCCTCCACTAATATTCCCTGCTTCATATGCTGCATTCCCAATAAAGATCGCAGATAGGATAATTCCTATAAGTCCCCACCTTATAACCTTATTCGGAAATTGAGATTGGATTACTTCACTCAGTCCTTTTTGGGTAATAATTCCCAATCGTGCTGCCATTTCCTGTAGTACAATACAAGCTACAATAGACAGTACCAATGCCCATAATAAGGAATACCCAAAGGTTACCCCTGCTAAGGTACATACTGTTACGGTACCTGGTCCTATAAAGGCTGCTGTTACCAATGTTCCCGGTCCTATATTCGAAAGCCATTTTTTCATCTGTTTGTTTTTATTGTTTTACCCCTCAACCAGAGCCTGTTTATACACTTTTCAGTTCGTATTCTCTACATTGCAATGGAATGGGGTCAGCTGTTAATGCTATAGTTCTATATGATTACACATATATTTTACTACTATCCATGATAGTAGTATCCATACTGTCATAGATTGGTATCAAGTGTTTTTATCTCCCTGAGCAGAAGTAATACTTCCTCTTTTGCTAAAACCTTCTGTTGATTAATCCTTATTCTGTAGCTTTAGCGGTATTTGAAGCCCCCAATGCATAGATAGCAAATGAGCCTAACCAATGCCCTCCTTCATAACTATCCCCTACCAGATTCGGCAAGGAATACGAGACATGTTGATTAGCGATTTTTATAAGGTGCGTATAATCTTCCGGATATTGGTCTGCCAACCCATATAGTACCCAGGCTCTGCTAAAATTAAGCCCATCCAGATGTACTAGTTTCCCATCGTTTCTATCTGATACTTCTCCGGTTTCTAATCGAAAGCTTTTTGCTTGCAAATCGGGAATAAATGAACCAATCCATTTTTCGAATTCCTCTTTATTCAACACCCTGCGCATGATATCAATTTCTTCCAGACAGGGGGATAAAAAGTCGTACCCTCCTGGTTCCCAACTCAAGGGACATCCCTGATCGTTTTTATAAAACTCAATGGCTTTTGTCCGGATACTATTTATAAGTGCTTTATGATTTACGGCTATTGCATAATCCCAGGCAAAAGAAAGCCCAAAAGCTGTATTTGGGTGCTCTCCTACTCGGATTGCATATCTGAGCTTAGGCAAAAAATCAATATAGCGCTGCGCGATTAAGTCTGTCAGTGGCTGGAGATTCTCTTCCAGTGTTCTGGCCAAAGGATCCTCCCAGGTATGAAGTTCCTCTGCTAATTTAAGCAACCATGCCCACCCATATGTTCTTTCGTAAGAAGTATTGTGTTTTCCGTGAAAATACGCAACCTCTGCGGCTATATGTTCTCTTGTAATAGTTGTCGCCAATAGCTTTCTGGCTTCTTCGCTTTTGGCTATCTGTGGAAATTCTTTCAAGATTTTTATCAGAGACCAATGGCCATGAACAGAAGAATGCCAATCAAAACATCCGTAAAAAGCAGGATGTAATACAGAAGGTTCCTGAATGTCCTTCTTACCTCCTATAACTTGATTTAATTTATTCGGATATTCTGTCTGGATACATGCCAGTGGTAGTGCTATAAGTTTACTTGCCTGTTCCTGTGTTAGTTTTAATGCTTCTGCTGGGGGTTCCGGTTTTTTTTGATCTTTTAGCGGATCTTTGGAAACTTCTGTTGTATCAGTCGTAGTTGTAGTTTCACTTTTCTGGTTACACCCTATAATAAAAAGGGAACAGAGTAAAAAAAGAAAGTGTTTCATTATCAGGTATTTTAAAAATATGTGTATTCAATATTTTTAAAAGTATTGATTTGTATGAAGTAACTTCCGATTTTGTTAATAACATAAAAGAATAGTTCATAAACTCTTAAATACTTATCATTTTTCCTTCTTTCAAATATTCTTTTTTGATTCCTTCCAGCATAGTTTTTAATGAAATTTCCCGCTTATCCATCGCAATTGTTTTGAGACATACATACTGTATAATATTGACAATATTGGCTCCTGTAACTTCGTATTTTTTTGCAATCTCCTGGAGGGAGCAGTCCGATTCAAAAGTAACCTGTACCGGAATGTTTTTCTTCCATAGTGTATAACGTTCTTTATATCCTGGATTTTCAAACTCTACAATAGATTGAAACCGGCGGGTAAAAGCGGTGTCTATATTATTTTTGAAATTAGAAGCCAGAATAACGAGTCCCGGATGGGCTTCGATACGTTGTAACAGATAGGAAACTTCTTGATTTGCATACTTGTCATGTGCATCTCTTACATTAGTTCTTTTTCCAAAAATAGCATCTGCCTCATCAAAAAATAAAATCCAGGATTTGTTTTTAGCTTTGTCAAAAAGTCTGGACAAGTTCTTTTCGGTTTCTCCTATATATTTAGACACAACCATAGACAGGTCAATTCGGTATACTGGTTTTTTTGTGTACTTCCCTAATAAAGTAGCAGTTAATGTCTTCCCTGTACCCGGAGGACCAGAAAACAAAATTCGATACCCTGGTTTTATGGATCGCTTCATTCCCCATTCATTCAATAATGTATGATGATATCGCAACCATATTTCGATCTCTTTTACCTGTGTCAATGTTTTTGGGCTCAATACCAGGTCTTCCCATTCTAGTGTAGTATCAATCTTCTCTGCCGGGAATTCTTTTCCTGTTTTGGGTTGATAGCTTCTGTTAGTCGTCAATAATACGAGGAACTCTTCTTCTATAATGATTTTTCCACTCATTACGGGTTCTCCTGCCGGTACAGTCTCCAGATACAGTACCCCTTCCTGAGCAAAAAAATGATCTGGAGAGAAGTATGCACTCACCAGAATTCGCCCCTCAATTTCTTTACCTGCCAGTAGAAACTGTACCGTTTCTCCCGTAGGAAGAATTCCCCGATGATTTTTCCCTTTTACCCCTCCTAAATCCGGTAATTCTCCTCCTGAGGGAAAAAAGTCACTGATAATATTGTGTATAAACCCTGGAGAGACATGAGGAACCAATCCTATTAATAAAACAATAATTTCTGCTGTTGGGAGTTCTTTGTCGGCAATCCAGGAAAGTAACGGATCCCTGGTATGTTCCCCCGGATTCCATATAGGATACCCTGCTACTGAGCCTGAAAATTCTTTTTGCAATCGATAATTAATTATTTCTTTCAGAAAGGAAAGTGCATATTCCCAGCCGCTATGGGTTGTTACCCTGGTTTGTATAGATTTTGATTTATGAGTGCTCATGAAATGAGGTATTAACGCTTCGGGAATACCCCTAAAGCCAAAAGTTTATTTTAAATAAAAGTATCCAATGAAAACACATCTAATCTCGACTTTTGCAGATTTCTTGTTCTCTTCATCACTGCAATTCCATTTCTGGAGCCTTGATAGTTTGTATTTCCTTCAATTGTTTCCAGTACTGCTCCTTTGCAACTCACAATAATACCTGTATGTATCCAGTCATATTTTGATCGCTGTAAGAGAAAGAGATCTCCTGGTTTCACTAAATCCGGATCCTTCCGGAGGGTTTGATAGCGATAAAGAACCCCTTTTTGCAAACCTGTATTACCAACCGTATCACAACTATACGTCAACGGCATCATCGTTCTAAAATCTTTCCCTAGATGACTCCATACCTGATCTATTATAGTCTGCACAAATCCCATACACCAATACCAGAGATTACCTTCATTACCATCCATATAACTTCGTACCCATGGTCCGCTATTGGACTCTTTGCGAATCTCTAATTCGAATGGGTAATTCATCAGATGATTATTTGCTGCTTCAATAAGTAGTCCTCTAACGGTATCTTCAAATAACGGTTTTTCGAAAGCTTCCTTGAGATTTAATGTCAATACATTAAACGTATGCTGATCGACATACCCGTTTTCTTCCATTTGATGTACCTGCTGAAAATTTTTAACTGCTTTTTCTGTTGCAGGACCAAAATCCCCATCAATAGCTGTGGCTGTTCCACTATTGGGGTTCCAAATAGAAAATAACGTCAGCCAGGATTGGATTTTCATCACTTCTTTATAATAATTATCCGATCCATTCCTTCGTTGTACGGATCGTAGTAATAATTCTTTTTTATACGCTTCTTTTTTCATGCTGACCAAGCTATTCTTTTTTAAAATTAATTGTAATTCTCGAGATTATCCGGAGGTAAAAAACGGTTAAAAAAGGGGTAAATACCTGTTTTTTGAAAAAACAGTAAACCACCTCGGAATACGCCTCAACGAATATACTTATGGATGATCAAGTACATTCTCTATACCTGTTCGGAACAAATTACCCCGCCCTGAACATCCTATACCGCGTTCGGAACAACCTGATATACCTCTTCAACGGCTACTAGCTTGTGCGAACCCCTCTTATATAAATCTTCAATAATACATAGGCTAATTTCAATACAAAATAGTTCCTCTTAGTACTTCGGTATCTTTGCTCTTAAAATCCTGAGGAATGCTATTTTTAGAAACATCTACTAACTGAAATGAGGTGTTTTTTAGATATCCTAACATATGATTCATCCCAGCTTCTTTGATAAAGTTCCGTTTTAGAATTATTGTTTCCGGCAGGGATGTCATCGTATCAAATAAGGTGGTTATAAAACCATCTGCTAGGATATTTGATGATAAATTCAGGGATTGAACCCCTTCAAAAATTGACGCTTGTTCTAAGAGGGAATAATCTGAATCTGATATTCCGAGTTTTATTAGTTCTAAGTGTTTTAAATTAGGAAAAGAACAGGAATACAATAATGCTCTTAGCGCTGGATTCAGTACCACATTTTGAATACGCAATGAATGAATATTTTTTAAAACCGATGAGTTTTTAAGTGCCAGTATTCCGCTTTTATTAAGAGTACTATCGTGAATTGTCAGCATATTGAGGTTTTCCAGATTCTCATTATGGGCAATTTTAATCAAATGTTCATTCCCTTTACTTTCTCTTTTATAAATAGAAACATGTTTGATCAACCGGGAAAACATTCCTTCACATTTCTGATCCAACACATATTTTGAATTAGAGTGCATTGATAAAACTGCTTCGTCCCAATGATCGATCTCTTTGCAGGTAATCTCAAAAAATATCTTTTCCTGTTCTGAATCTTTTAAAGAATCAAAAAATTCGAATATATAACGCCAACGCCTTGTTATAGGTTGTGCTGAAATCCGTAATAATTCATGGAGCAATGCGAATCGATCCTTAAAATTCATATTTGTTAAAAAATCAGCAGTCCGTAGATCCAGCAGATAATTATATCTATATATTTCCATTCTATTGTTCGTATCGTTCTATAATCTGTACAAAGGTGTTAAATTCTTCTTCGTTTAGGTCTTCCCGTAATAATAACCGCCCCTCTTCATCAGTCATCATCAAACCTGCTTGCTGTAATTCCTGTAATAGTTCACTGTATCGTTCCGGACTAAGCTGTTCTCTCACTTCATACAATCTATCTGACCCTGTTCTATTCCGATCTTGTTCTGGGGTTGGTGGAGTTCTCAGTACCACATCAAATATTTCTTCCTGATCATATCCTTCAATAGTACTAAATTCCGTATGTGCCAGGTCAGCAAATGAAATAAGACGATCGATTCCCGAGGATCTTCCCCAGATTCTCCCTTTATCAATAAAATCAGGTTCATCTTTCTCCGGAGCAAAATTAATTGCCCATTTTGATAACGGTGGAGCTACTAAAAATGCATCTACATCAAAATTATCAGGATTAAACCGCACAAATTGTTTTGATGGACTTTTAAATCCTCTGGCTAAACTCCCGATATAATCAATATCACTAATGCTTCCGCTCAGGTCTACATTCGGGTGTCTTCCTTGTTCCTGTCCTATCCAGGATTCTAATGCTGCTTTGGCAGGAGGCCAGATTCTGGACAACACTCTGTTTACTGCCAAAATAGTAGCTCTCCAGGCTGCTCTCCATAGAACAGTTCCTTCCTGATGAACTCTTTCTATGATTTCTTCAATACTTTCCTGACTTCCGCTTCTGGTTTTATACCATTGTGCTATCTCCTGAACCATTTGATCAATTCTCTCTTCATAGTCTTGCAAAATCCCTTCTTCGAACCGCCTGCGTTCTCCTTCAGGATCTCTGTTATCAATATCTCTAAATCTCTTTTTAAACTCTTTTGTTTCTTCTTTGATCGCAGACATCCATTCGGTTCTTCTTTCTTCTACCTGGAATGTTTGTGTAAACTCTCCAAACCAATCCTGATGATAGGTAGCAATATAGGTATTCCAGCTATCTAATCGGTTATAGGATTGCCTGAAGCGTTCCATAATAGGAGCATCATCGGGAAAACGATGTCCTTCCAGAGGACCATCGGGATCAAATTCTAAATCCCGGTCTCTATTTCCAAAACGTTCTATTACCCTATTATAAAGATCATCGCAAAACTCTGGGGGTAATTCGTGCCTGTCACATCGCTCCAGGTCTTGTTGTTCATCGCCACTTGGGGTAGCTCCTCCTCCACTCAACGAGCAATCTGGAGTAAAAATTGTCAACCTAAAAGTCGTATAACAGCTTTCAGGAATTGCAGTATGGTTATTATAATGACGATACGGATAATTCACGCCATAAATCACTGAGGTGGTATGTCTCTCATTGAACTGACCTGTATCAATAAAAAGTGCTGCATCACTCCCACTGACAATAGTTACGTATTGAATCGCTGGTTCCGGAACTCCTGTAGCTGCATGTGCTTCTGCACTACAATTAGTCAGGTAATCTGTCCATCGGTCATATCCCGGAACAACGGTAAACTCTCCACTAACTGGTGCTGCACTATAGTGATAAAAGTCTCCCCCAGGAATTCCAATCACCTCATCACTACCAAATGGTGGTCCTCCTGTATATCCTTCACAATCCGGAGTATTTCCAGGTTGGGTTCCGCCATGTCCTGGACCTGTTCCTCCTCCTGATATCTTTCTTGCTGTATCTGCAAAATACATTTTCCCATCATATGGAGGTAAGCCTGCTACCCAGGCAAAACAATTTCCTGCCGGATAATCACAGGTACACTCAATATTCGCTGCCATATGCCAAGGCATAATGATCGCCCATTTACCAATCTCTCCTTTTTTATCAGCAGCCCAGTCAAAGGCAGCATCATGTTCTCTACAACCTTCATGGGTATCACAATCCTGAAAATTAGTGTATTCCCAGGTTTCTCCGCTTACCGGGTCCGTATACCTATATGTGCTATGTGAGGTACAAGTTTCACAATCAGGACCACATGCCCCTCTACATTCTGCTCCACTGGCTCTTCCTGGCGGCGCCTTTTCATAGACTTCCAACGGTCCTGTCAATCTACTTCCCGGTCCATAACTTCCGGTATCACTCCATACACCTCCATTCTGTGACGGCAATAGATGTAAGGCTTCTAACAACTTGCATAACTTATCTTTTATCGGACAATCATCTGAAAATCCTTTTCTACTCAAAATAAGATCAAATTGATCAAAAGGAAAGCGCCCCAAACTTGCTGATGCATATGCATAAGCACTTGAACTAGGACCAATTACTATTCCTGCTGCAATATTAAAGAATGCTCCGATATCTCCATGCCATGCAAGAGGTTCCCAATACAATCTACAGAAATTCTCTCCTAAAATATTCATCTGCCCATAGGCACCTAAAAACAAATCTCCTGCTAATCCCAAATTGAGCTGCTCAAAGGCTCCTGCGATAAAGGAACCTCCGCTATAACCTATGTTACCCCCGATTTCTATTTCTCCAATGCCTATAGCTCTTCCTAATCCTGCAATTCCCCCTTCTAATCCTATAAGAGGGATCTCTATAGGAACGGGGACTCCTCCTACTACAATAACTCCTATATAAGACAACTCTCCTAATAGACCAGCTCTTGCTTCTGCCCCTACCGATACTGCGGCTGTGGCACTTACACTTCCCCTGGCAGTATAATTTCCACTAAGCGGATTAATCACTAATTGTGCTCCTTCTAGGCAGAAAGGTCCTAATTGTAAGTTCATTGCCGGATCAAACACCCCTTTTACCCCTATTTCCCCTGTCAGTACTCCCGGACCAATTGGAATTCCAAAAATCGGAACTTTTGCTTCTCCTTCCTGTGCGTCAATATCTATATCAAAATCTTCTGCTTCAATCGGGCAAATCTTGGGAAAAGTGATGATCAAGCCTCCAGATGTAATCATAATAACTCCTCCCAGAGATTCTACTAATCGACGCGCTACTTCTCCAGCTGATGAATATAACCAATCCAATCCGGCATATAAATAGTCCATTCCGGTATAAGCATACTCTGTAACAGTCTCATACGCCTCCAACACATCATCATTGATCCCCAGTGTTTCTCCTACTTCATATATTCCATCTGCAACTGCATCTACTGTATCATCATACAAACCGGATACTGTATCCAAACCATCCTCTACGAAATCAGGCACCCCAAATTCCGGTAATTCGAATCGCTGAATAGTATCAGCACTACTTGCTCCCTGCTGTATTGTATGCGTTAATTCATGCGCTAGTAAATGTTTTCCACTGGTCGTATCTGGATTATATTTCCCTTCATTAAAATAGATGTCATTACCATTGGTAAAAGCCTGTGCTCCTAATTCCTTATTCATTTCTATAGCAGTACTATCTGTATGAATATTAACATTACTGAAATCAGCTCCAAAGCCTGACTCCATCTCCTCTTGTGTTTTTTTATCCAGTTTACCTCCCTTCCCCTTTGTATTATTCAGGCGGGATTCCAGACTATTTTCGGATTGAAGTGCTCCCAATGCATTGCTAACAATAACATTCGGGTCCGTGGTGACCAACTCCTGCCGCTGGACAGGTGCTTTTTCCTCACAATCACATTTCTTCTGAATAGGTATTAGTTTCTGACTTTCTATCTCATAAGATTTATTTGTCTCAACAATATTCGTTTCTTCTTGTTTCTGAACAGTTTCTTCTTTCTCACAGGCTTCACATTTTTTTTGAATAAGTGCTTCTTCCTCTTCTCCTTTATTTTGAACCACAGGAGGAGGGATGATTTCCTTTTTCTGTACTTGCTCCTGTTCACAAGCTTCACATTTTTCTTGTATGATTTCTTCTTCTGTTTCTTTTAGCTGAATTCCTGTGGTTATAGAAGCAGCCAGGGGTTTTTCCTGTATCTGTTCTTCTCTTGATTGTATCGTTGGTACAGGGCTAAAAAAAGGGGGGCTTTGCTGATTGCTTTTTGCTACTATCTGATCTGCCATGTGATCTGCTTCTACCTCATACTTGTCTCCTGATTTACCTACACTCAATTTGGGTTGGATAAACGGTGTTTCTTTTTCTCCCAGTACGTGAGTTGGACGCTGGTGTCCTGCTGTTGTGGATGTATGTGAAGTAGCTTTAAACATATATTAAATGTATTAGGCTCACAGGATGAGCATATTATTATGGCATACTGAAGACTAAACCATTCCCTCTATAATTGGGGTTTTCATCCTTCGAGACTTGTTGTGTTCATTTTCTCTATAACGCTTCATATATTCATAGTTTAGTCATTTATTTACTGCTTTCTGTTTCCAATAACTGGTATAAAAATCAACTGCTTTGACAAGGGGGACTACGATCCCTTTCTTAGCTATTTCCTGCTGATATGCATGACTATCAGTAAAATACTCTATCTTTTTTTCGGGGTAATCTATCACATACCATGCTTTTGTCATTTTACTATCCAGGTATACACTCGATACATATCCTACCAGTATAGAATCTGTTATTCCAACTGCTTCTACATGCATTCTTTTCACTCCTTTTTTAAAAGAGTTGACAGCCAGAAACCAACTGTCTTCATCCGCAGATATTAACTCTATAGGTTCTAATAAAGGAACCCTGTAGAGATCGTTTATCTTTCTGGTATCATAAAAATGATTGGTATTGGTTTGCTTATTCATACAACTACTTAGTATTAGGGTTGTTAGTATTATTCGTTTGAAAATGTTTCTGTCCATTCTGCACGTGTTTGTAGGTTAAGGTTTCCTCCTGCTAATGTATGATAGAGGAATCCTGTAACTTCTGAAATATTATTATAGGCTTCTGAGCGACCTTCTGAAGGACTGAGGTCTAATCTATCATTGAGGTGATAGGTTATTCGTACAGCTCCATCCGGACTTACTTCTGCCCAGTAACGAACTGTCGCATTCCTAAGTGCCCAGGTGAGTTCATTTCCTGCAACTTGCCAGGTTTCGCGATGTAGTAACGGATTATCATCTCCCGTACTGGACCAACTCTCATTACTGGAAGTCCAACGGTTTCCTCCAAACCCTACAAGTTCTCTACCTGTGATATAAAATGCTGTTTCTCCATATCGTTCATCTTGTCGCACTGCCTGTAAAATTTCCTGTTGCGTAGCTAACATATCAGGGTCTGTTCTTATTTTTTCCAAAATCTGTCCCCGCAGGTTTACAACATTGTAGTTTAGTAGTGACATTGCTCCCAATTCAGGTAAACTGTTAGCTGTTGCCATAGAGAGCTCCTGCTCTGGAATGACTCCTTGAGTTTCATCTCCAAAAGTCCATCCGGTGGCTCCTCTTACTTCGGGATAGCTATTAAAGGAATCGAAATCACTGATTCTTTGATTTGCATCATTGGCAACCTGATCAAAATCGACTAATTCCTGACTGACATATCCCGTCTTTCGTTCCCCATTGAACATAAAACTTACATACAGCCAATTTCCCACATTTGATTTCACCTCTACTTTTGTTCCTCTTGGAATGTTCATTATAAAGTCTGTATGTCTTGGTTGTCCCCGCAAAGAAGCGCTCCATGTATTAGCAATAATCCCAGACCAGGGATACGTATCCTGCATATGTCGCTGAACCTTCTGTTGTACCATTCCTTTTTGTTGGAGGGTATGGGTTAGTTCGTGTGCCAGCAGATGCTTTCCTTTTTTAGTTTCTGGATTGTAGTTCCCCGTATTAAAATAGATATCATTGCCATGTGTAAATGCTTGCGCCCCGATCTCCTGATTCATTTGAGCAGCTTTGTTATCTGTATGAATTTGTACCTGACTAAAATCTGCTCCAAAACCAGCTTCCATTTCTGATCGTGTCTTATTCTCTAATTTTTGTCCTCCCATTCCCTTATTTAAACGGCTTTCCAAACCGGGAGTCCCTTGTGATGGCTGATCTGATTTTGCCTGGATCTCCTGTTCTTCTTCTTTCCGTTGTATCGCTGCTTCCTCCTCACAGTCGGTACATTTTGCCTGAACTGTTTCCTCCTCTACCGGCATTTCTTTTTTCTGTACCACGGCTGGCTCCGAAGATTTATTGACAATGGTATCTGCCATTTGATCAGCTTCTACTTCATAAGCATCTCCAGGAGTTCCTATAGTCAACTTAGGTTGTATTTTAGGTCCTATAAAAGGAGTATTGCTTCCTTTTTTGTTTTTTTTATGTTGTTTTAGAAATCTCATCGCTTATTATTTTACTCACTAAGTGAGATGTAAATGCTCCGATACTTGTTTCGAAATATTTTTCAGTAGTTTCCTTAGAATGCCTAGTGAACCTGTCCCTAATTTGTTTACCATTCCACAAAAATTAACTTATCAATCCACGGAAGCCTGATGATTGAACGGTTCCACGGTAACTTGTCTAATAAAATATCCTGCGCTTTTCTCTCTACTATCAGTCTGTATTTATCACTGGTATCTAGTATCAATTTTCCATTTCGTTGAATAAATCCTTCTCTTAATCCATCTACAGAAGTGCTTTTCAATACCCCCCAATGCGAAATCACACTTTTGATTAGCGCATCGGCTTCTCTTTTCATTTCCTCCGGAATCACTAATTCCCTTTTGATAGGAGTGTTCACACAGAAACCACATAAAAACTTAGCCAGTAGCATCTCACTTTCCAAAACCTGTTCTTTTCCGGTGGCTAGGTAATGTAACAGATGTACTGCCAGACTTTTTTCTTTATCAGCTATCACAGGGGCTTTCTCATGAATGATGCCCGTAGCTCTGAAAAGAGATTCTATAAATGGGTGTACTAATACCAACCCTGCTGTAGCTGTATACCATACCACATCCGTAACTGTATTATCCGGTTGAGAAGGAAATTCACTCCTAATTTCCGACCTGTTTTTCTCCTGCAACATATTCCTCTTCTTCGTTTGTCTTACTACAACCTCTGGAACATGAGAAACTGTTATCTTCCTGATAGAAGTAGTTTCTAACTCAAATTGTTTTTGCAGCTTGTTTTGGTAGCTGCTTTCTATAGCCGTTATTTCTTCTTCTATTCTTTTAACAACATTGTGTTCTCTAAATAATGTTGTTACAATTTCCTTGATTTCTGATAGGGTACATGGTTCGTTTCTACTTGACAAAAAGTGATGTATTTGTGAGATATCCTTAAGAGGGAAACAAGACAATATTACTTCTTCCGCTACAGCTGATGTAGCTGTATTATATTTCCTTATTCCGATAAATACTTTCGTTACCTTTTGTTTATACTCCTTTATGATATTACTGGCAATATCCTTTCTTATAGAAGTAGTTACAGAGGAACCTTCTAATTGTTTTTTTATTTTGGTGAAGAGTTCGCTCTTAGTTAAATGTATTACTTTCCCCTCTCCCAAAGCATTCACAACTTCCTGAAGTAATGCTTCTTTACCTGCTTTCTTCTTGTGCCAAAACACCTGATAGCGTTCCCAAAAGCGTTTTAAAGGAGATCCTGATGCTGTCTCATAAAGATGTTCTGCCAATAATGCCTCTATAAAATCTTTTTGCCATTGAGTTGTTACAAAGGTGTTTTTTATCGCTGAATAAAACGTGGTTGTCAACTGAGGAGAAAGTTGTAACACTCCGGATAGCAGCTTCCATTTTTCCTGTATTGAAAGTTGATAATCCAGTCGTTTTCTCACAATATCGTCTTTCATCATTTGCTTTAGAATGTGCGCATCTTTTACTGAGAATCGCATAGCTGTCCAATATTTCTGATTCAGGAATTCCCCTTTTTCAGAATGGTCCCACCAGGGAGTCCTTCCTGTTTTTAAAAAGAAAAACAAAGCATCTTTTTTTGTGTCTTTTATAGAAATCTCAAGCTTTCTTTTTTCTTGTATGCCTTCATTTTTCATTGTTTGTAATCGTTGTCCTAATGCTTTTACAAGCTGCAACTGGCACTGCATAGTATCCCGAATTGCTACCTTTTCGAGTACTAGTTGTACTGTATCAAATCTCATAACTCCCTTGACAGTGCTCCCCATACTATCCAAATAAGTCTGTACTGCCGGAATTAGCTGCTCTTTGACCAATACATCGACTTCCTTCTGAAGCACATATGCTCTGGATGCCTCTGATGTGGTTACCTCTACAACTAATTTCTGTATGATATGAGTCGATGGATTCATTCTTTTCCTTTTAGTATATCCAGTACTTTCTTCATTGTCACACGACTTGTAATTGCCTTGGAAAAGGTGTCCATTTTAATGGTTCCCGATGGTCTGAATACAGGATTCGCTCTCAACGCAGTCATAGGTGTATTGGTAGAAATAATGTCTAATTTTCGCAATAATGCAGCTATCGTATTTTCGACCTCTTTAAGGTCTACATCTGCACATTGAGTAACCATAGTAGCTAATCTGTACAGCAGCTCCATAGCGGATTTAAAAAAGTTTTTATCCTGTGTTGTTTTTATCGTATCGGTTGTCCAGTCTCCATCTGCCGCCAAAAAGGTATTAAATCGATCTATAGCTGTAGTACTATTGACTGGTTCATAGAGGTTCTGATTTTCTTCTCTGGAAAAAAATGCATACTCTTCTACAATGCGATTCACCAATTGTTTCAATATCGGATTGGTACTGGTCAACTGTCCGTCTTTTACCATTTTTTGAAGAAGCTGATGCATTAGCCGCACCATCCCGAATTGGTTTTCTTCACAACTTATTTTATGTATATCGATCACTTCTGTAATTACCTGATCACACTCTACATTTGTTCCTGCACTACTTCCTACAGTTAGAGTGAGTTCTACAAAAGCTGCAGGAATTTCTTCTCTACTCCAGCTAACCACATGATTCCTAATCACTAAACCACTAGCGTCCAACACATTGTTGTTTCCATCTCTTAAAACGATATCCCAGTGATATGTCCAGTTTGCCTCTGGAGGTGTAGTTGCAGCGATGACAAAACTGGCTGCATTAGCCGTATAAAAAACAGTTGCATCTGGTATCGAATGCACTGTCACGAATACTCCTGAGGGATTTCCATCTACTGTAAAATTAACAGTTCCAGTACTGGCTGTTGAAGGTACAAAGCCTTGTTGACCGTTTCGGGTTACAACGCCTTCCCCATCAATAGTGACCGTACTCCCATCTGGAGTGATGGTAAACGGATAGAACCGCTTATCGTCCTCACAGAAATCTTCTTCTGATAATGAGATTACTACTGAATCTTCTCTAAGTACCTGCACAGGAATTTTGACATTGAGAAGAGGGGCTATTATACAAGGGACTCCTGTTACCTCCAGATCGACAGCCAGACTTATCTGACTGGCAGTTTGGGTTTCTAATCCTGTAAATGTATGAGTAATCTGTTTCCCTTTTTTCGGATTAGCGGTTCCTACATTCCAGGAATATTCAAATAAATCCTCATTAAAATCATTATTATTACTGATACCGAGATCTACTGTTACTTCTGTATCTCCTTGTTGTACTACCAGTGGGTTGGGTGAAAACTTTATACCAACTTCTGGTTTCTTCCGTACGGTTAATTTTGCACTTACAGTTTCTCCTGCTACTGTAAAACCGATTTCCTGATCAAAGGCTATAAAATTAGATGGATGAATTAAGATATCCGTCCCATCTATAGTGATCTCTGTGATCGGATCTGCTATAGCAATGGTTGCTTCTGCCGGACTAGGGATTGTTCCTATTACACGAGGTTCAGAGGTGCTTGTGTCTAAACATATTTCGGTTTCCAAAAGTGTTAAATCTACTGCTATAGGCCCCTCAAAATTGATCTGAGTACTTGCTTCCATCGTACAGATCCCATTCGTCATTTCCAGATGAGTGGTCATGCTATTCGATTCATTAACCGGAAGCGAAAACTCTTTGGTTAATACTCCATCTGAATTAGGTGATTCAGTACTACTCTCTTCATTTCCAAAGGTCCATCTATAGGCAATCGTCTCTCCTAACTGATCTCCGGAAAGAGTATAGATAACTCTTGCCCGGCTTCTTATTTCATCTAAATATTGTACGGTATGTGATAATCCTATGGCTGGTTTCTTATATACTTTTATCACACAATCAGTTACCTGATCATTCACGGTAAACGTAATTTCTTTTCCATATAAACCAGGGCTTACCAAAGTCGGATCAAAAACAAACTTAGCATCATCATTTCTTCGTACACCTCCATTCTCCCCCAAAGATACTACTGCTTTGACAATACCTTCAGTAGGTTGTACTTCGAATAAAAGAGGTTGAGTATCTTCATCAAGGCATACATGTGCTGCCGGTAATCTCAGGGATACAGGAGGAGCCGGAACAATAAAGTTAACAGGGCTGCAGTCACTACAGCACAGATAAGGCAATGAAAAATCTGCCACGACTGTATTTGCTGCAATATCATAATAAGGAGCTATGGTAACATCCTCTATACGTCCTACTATATTGTGTAGTGTTCTTGCTACCTCTTCTTTTGTCAATGCATTATTAGACAAGGTATTGATACGAGTCACCATTTCTTCTACTTCTCTAGCTACACTGGCTTTTGTTCGGGTTTCTTCTGCCCGCAATAATGGTCTCGGATATTTTTTTCTCTTTTCTTTTCCTTTATACACTAATACAAATGTTCCTCCTGGCACTACACCTCCGGTATGTTCTAAACCGGGATGTCTTTCGATAAACTTAGCGAGTGACTTGCTTTCTAATATTTTAAGTTTTCGTTTTTCTATTTCTTTTCTTAGCACATTAATCTTTTCTGCAGCACAACAGTTAAGCGTCAACTGATCCAGCAATAATGTTACTCTTGATTCATACCCTTTTCGTTTGTAAACAGTATTCTTTTTGTGTAATGCTGTATGTAATCTTTTTTGGTAGTTTTCTACCAAATCACATAATTCTTTGGTCGCTTTTGCAAACTGACGGAGCCTGCTTTCACTGATTTCCGAAACATCGGTAGGAATGGCTTTTTCTACTGCATCAACATATACAATTAGTCGATATGGGTATACAATGGATACTGCCTTTGTATCCTCATCTAATTGCTGAATCTCTGCCATATTTTTTACTTTGTCATCAATTGCTTTGACAATAGTTTCTGCTTCTCTGTCAGGATGCTTCTTTATCGCTTCTTTAATCATACTTCCTAATACTGTTTCTGAAGTATTCAAAGCATTTTCTACAATACGCAAAGGAGTATAGACCTTTCTTTTATACACATTCCCAAGGGTCTTTTTTTCTAATTGATTTCCCAGGTGACTGTTTCGGGATATGGTTTCCGATGCTTCTATAACCGGAGATACTGTTTCTGCTGCTACCGTCTCAGAGGCAATTCCTGCTGCCATATAATGTGTATTTTTCCAGGGAGGTCTGTTCTGAAAACTCGAAAAGAAAAGGGCAATATCTTTATACAAACACTCTTGCTCCTTTAACCAGGCTTGAAGGATCACATTTAGGTCTTCAAAATGGCATTTAAAATCTGTTATATCCATCCCCTCCAGAGTTTCATCAATACTCAATACCTTAATATCAAATGCCAAACCTTTTTGAACTTTCAGGTCGGTTATTTCTCGTAGTGCTGATGCATAATCTTTTCCCAAATGACCTTCGATTCTATAAAAGTTATGTTTCTCCAGAGTATAATCCAGAGGGTTGCGTATCTTATCCAAAGAGGATAAAAATTGAGGGTAATAGGCTAGATTATATCCTTCTTTGAACTGACGGGTTTTGTTATAATCCCAATATTTGATCAGTTCTTTCGTCGTTTGGTAGTAATAAGGAATGGCACGTTCTCCCAAAGCACTATTGCCGATGCTGGATGGCGTAATTTTTATCTGCTCTACACTATGCATCATATAGGCTTTCATCATTTGATGAATTCTATTAAGTAAGCTTTTTAGTTGTTGTAATCGATGTACCCCATCTGGTATTATCGCTGCCGGATAGAACGAATGCCGATACAGGGAGTAGGCTTTTTCCTGTACGAGTTCACCTAAGACGATATGCTTAGGAAATGCCGTTTCGGCTGTACAGCATCCTAGTCTCAAATCGAATAATTGCTGCTTAATTTCTTCATAGGTCATCTCCAAATCTCTAAGTAAATCATAACGATATTGAATATCGAGTGGTAATTGCTTATACGAGAAGGTATACAGATGGGTAAACGCTGTCTCTATTTCATTTTTTTTGGTTACGACATCTTCTATTTGCAGCAGTGCATCAAAATCTGTGAACAGGCTTTTTATTCCATTTCTCAATGCGGATAAAGTTGCTGGTGCTTCATTCATTACCCGGGCATATGCTGCAACCAGCTGACTGTATTTTTTCGTGTTTAATTGACTGAGAATAACTCTTTTTACAGCTGCTTCCGGGAGGTTTAGAAATTGCTCCATCGTATGGTGTTTCGAAAAAACAGTATCTGCTGCGTGCAAGGCATTCACTTCTTCCGGATTGAGTAGCAGTATCCGAATATTGGCAATATGTTCTTCTCCCTGTGTATCACAATTTGTGGAAGTACAAGGCGTTTCTTCTTTTTTGTAATTTTCCAGGTATAACACCACTACTTTCCGTTCCAAATCTTCTAATGTACTAAGTGGCTGCAACTCTTCGGAAGAAGGTACTATTTCAATCAGGTTATCGATTCCCGAAAAACGTTCGTATGCCGCGTCTCTATCCTCAAAAGATTTAATGTGTGTATAGGTATTACCCATATATCGTATCAAATCCCCATCGGTAGTAACAGCACACCCTGGTGAAATTGTAATAGTTCCGCCCCCCTGATAAGCTACCTTCATTCCACATACAATTCCAACTCCACTTAAACAGACCCTGGTGAGTCTATGTTGATCCTCAAAATAGTCTATGATTGTATTTAACTGTGCTGCTGTTAACACCTGATCATCTACAAATGATCTGTAGGTGGTTGTGATTTCTTCTAATTTTAGTGTTGCCATGACTTCTGCTACTATTAAAGGTTGCCTATATTCGTTCTTCCTAATATGATCTTATTCCCTTTGGTTTCTGTCTCTTCATTATCACAATCGTGTAATCGCCCCGATTGATAAATGGTATGAACGGTATTGATTTGTGTTATCAAATCGTTGAGAGTCGATCGGTAATTTTCTATATCTTTTTTTGCTGTTATTGTATTCGTACAGGAAATTGCTTCTAAAAAAGCCTTATATCGTTCCTGAATATTCAACATATCATTTGCTTCATCAGCGACTAGTTTTGCCGGCTGTCCTATCCAACATATTTTCGCCATGACATGTGCGGGTAGTTCTTCTCTTATAAGCTGTTCTGCAAACTGCCTGAAATCTTTATTCCTAAATCTTCTGGTCCATCCGGGAAACAGAATTGTCACTCTGTATGAGTACGGATCGATCGGACTACAGGCAGTACAGTCAGCATCGATACAAACCGGCATAAAAAGTGTTGCCGGTGCATCAGGAGCTAACGGTTCTTCTGTTTCGAACTGATCAAGATGATAACGATCCGGTCTCAACAGTATGTGTTCTATCATATACATCCCCTCATCTACACTTATTTCTTTTATTAACTCGATCAATGCATCTCTGGCTTCAATAGAAGCTTCTTCTGTTTCTGTAAATGCAATTCTCCTAGCTACAATTCTGTCTTCATCCGTACTATCTGTAACCTCGGGGTTTATCAGATTGAAATAGGTTTTATCCCCTCCTGCTGTTTTTTTAAACTCGAAGTTTTCTTGTTGCTGTGCCAAGTAATATGCCAGAAACAGCTCTTCATATGCCTGATTCAGATGATGATAGTGTTTACTGGATGACAGTAAAACCCCTGTATCATTTTTAATCCGCCACCTATATTCTTTTAGATTATCGGTATCTTTCTCCTCGTATACTTCCAAAAATGCTGTTGTCAGATCTCTTCTTCTATAGTTTTTTATTCCCAATAAACGAGCGATTCGTTTTTGAACTCCAGAGACATTGACCGTATCCCAAATCCCTGTATCCGTAGTAGAAACTTCGGGACAACAATAATTACTTCCCACTCCTCTTTCTCTGCTCAACACCTCATAATCTTGTAGAAAATGAAGCTTGGCACTGAGTATTTCATCATTGGATACCGTATTGTCCCCATACAGCATTTTCATTAGAAATGTATATTCACTAAAACGCTCTGCAAAACGGCTCAGTAAATGATCTAGTAATTCATTTCGCTTTTTATAAAACACCTCTTCGCCTGTTCCTACTCCTTTTACATCTCCCATGATAGCGATCAGTTCTTGTTCATAGGTAGCTGGCGTCTGTAATATGGAATCTCTATCAGCCAAATCCGTTACCGGCTGTGAAAAATACATCTGCTTGGCTGCTACTTTTTCTTCTTCCGAAAATATGGCAGCATCCAGGTACATCGCTTTTAATGTATCATCGATAGAGAGTAATGCTTTTGCTTTGGACAAATGTTTAAAATAATTCGCCAGTACCTGATCAAAAAATAACAGATAGGCCTTTAGCTGATTTGCTTTTGCTTCTCTGGTAACTGTTGCTTTTCCCGGTAATCCGATGGTTGAAATTCCGTAAGTATCTGGAAAGTCATTTTGAAAAGTTGTATAACTATCAGGGGCACTATAGGTTCCTTTGGGAAACGGAATATCTTCTATACTATGTTCTTGTTTTTTTGCTCGTTCTTCTTCCTGAAGCTGTTCTTGATAGTGAGCTACTTTTTCTTCATTAACTCCAATAGGTAATATTCCTTTTGTAAAATTAAACGTGCTTTTATCACAGCGGATCGGTTTATGCCAGGGGGTTATACAAATATTCCATTGATTTTCTCCTGTACTTCCATCGCAATTACTAATAGAGATATCTTTGATAATATGAACCCCTTCTATCTTCATAATCAATTGTACAATATCTGATAGACGTACTTCCCTTCTCAGATCTGCTGCGGCTAATTCCTTACTGTCAATAAATCCTCCTTTGACAGGAGTATTTTCCTTTTCCGGAAGCGGAGTCGGTCCTTCAAAAATTTGATCGGTAGTATACCCTTTATCCAACATTTGCTTCAGGGAATAAAAATCAACTGTTGGGGAAAAATAAGCGTCAATTGCCTGATATATCAATGCTAATACATATTCTTCATCTGCTGTCGGATGAAGATCGATATACGCACAAATAGCTATCGGGTGTGTTTCGATGACAGAGACCTCCACCAAATCTTCGCATAGATTTCTGTTTTGGTGATATATTTTCTTTACGGTATTTATTACCTGATCAGGCTCCTCTACCTCATCTTCCAAATCCAACAGAATGGTATTCAGTCCTTTTAGAATAAACGGATCATGTGTTATTTCAGTTTCTTCAAAAGGAGTGTATGATAAGGAGGCAGGATGTTCATCACAATTTACAAACACCTGTGTTTCACGGGCTGCGATCCAAGCATTTTTAACTCCCGGAATGTATAAAAACAACTTCCGATAATCTAAGGCAGTGATGGGTTTGGAAGGAAGAATATGAATCGCTGATAAAAACTGCTCATGCATGTTTTTCAGGTTATTTTCTTCTGTTGCAACCAAATCCTGTATAGGCATATTTATACGCTGTGACAGGTCTGTTATTGCATAGGCTAACATTTCTAAAATGGTAACCCCAGGATCATGGGCGTTATAATCTGTCCATAGGTCACTCCCCAGTTTCTCGATATACTCTATTCCTGTTTTTTTTAAAAATTCAAAATCCAGGTCATCTCCCGTATGTATCTGTTTTGCTATGGTTGTTGTCGTTTGCATCTTTTTTATTCTTGATTATACCGGGCATTCATGCTCCACTATACGTACCTGATGTTCTTGATATTTTACAGAGGTTAAAATCCCTTTGGGTGTTGTTGGGCTTACTTTTTTTACCGTTTCAAAAAGAAGGCTTCCATCTGCTGCTACCCCAACTTGTTTCTGTAACTGAAAATCTGTTATGTAATCCAGGTAGGGTAGTTTTTCTATATAATTAATGACGCTGCTTTCATGTAATGTCACTCCAAAATCAATAGCAGCTGTTTCTTCAAAAGCCCATGGAGCAAAGAGCTTAGCAATATCTTTTTGTAATTGTATTGTATAATAAAATTCATCTTTTCCTTTATAGAATTTTGCCTTTAGGATCACTCTTACTTCTTCATATACCGGATTGATGACCGCTGCGGTCACATGCAATGTATTCAGCGTATTGATAAACTGCTGTATTTCATTTCGTTTCGCCTTACTAATTCTGGGTTTATAGGGATCGTATACATTTTTCTGAATACTATTAGGAATAACGACCAATGTAACTTCTCCCGGGGCTTTAAACGATTCCTGAGAGGTATGCCGTAAGCAGTTTACTCTATAGATATCCGGAAATGCTTCCAATATCAGATGTTCATAATCCCATTGACTAATTGCTCGGTTTTTATGCCGTAAACGTTCACTGATTCTTCGGTAAAAAGCGCGATCAGTTTCTTCTGGTTTCCCGTCAAATGAGTTAAAAGGTTGTGTTATTCCTTTGATCGTCACCAGACGCTCTGTTAATTTGCTAATTGTTTCTGCCGGTAATCCGTATGTCAAATGCTCCAGGCTATTTCCTTCTGGTGAAAAGACCGCCGTTGCTACTTGTGCCTGTATATCGATGAGTTGACTTATCGTATCATAATCTTTGGGGTTATCTACCCGAATCCAAAAATACCCTTCCGGGAATTTGGTATTTTCTTTTGTAGCCTCTTTCGGAATCGTAAGTGTAACAACGCCTGTTTTCAAAAAATTATCTGTGGTATTACTCAAAACATACGAAGGATGTAGTGACAACCACTCATTATCACATAGTACAGACCATTCTAACTTTTCTTCTTCTTCGAATTCATTAGTGGTTTCCGGGTTTTCACTACCTTCCAATACCTGTACCAATAATGACAACTGTTGTAGGTTTGTCCCGTTTTCTATGGCTATAAATAAACTCCCCTTTTTATAGGCAGGAACAAGCCGAATCACCTGGTTACTCAATGAAGCTACAGAATTTTCTTTTACCTCCTGAGTTTCTTCCGATATCCCAAAGGGATGTTCATGAAATAAGGTAACTTCCTGATCACTGCTACTCGCTGTAGCGCTATACCCTAATCGAAGCTGTTCGATCATAGGTGTATACGGAGCATTAGGAATAAGTACTTCCTGGCTAGATTCTTTGGACAGTGCTACTGAAAATATTCTTGGGTACATCTCATGTAGGAATGACTCATTAGAAGTAATCCGAATAAATCCTTTCTTGACACTGGCGGAGAACTGTTGTGGCGTACTTTTTCTTCGTAGTCTGCTCTTTTGAAACTTATTTTTTTTAGGTTCTTTCTGTACTTGTCCAAACTTGTTTAGCGGATATACCCCCCACATCATATTTTCCATAAATAAAAGAGGCAAAGGTTCCTCAAACTGTATCGATGAATTGATGGTCCATTCGTCGGCAAATAGCTGCTGCCCCGCTGCTTCTTTCCATACCCCATTGTGTAATACCTTGATGTCTGTGGTAAAATGTTCTTTATTATCAACGATCCTGGTCAATTCTCCTTCTTGTAAATTTCCATTATCATCCAGTGTAAGAGTATAAAATGCTTTGCTAATCCGTTCTTCAAATTCGGTTCTATAAGCGGTATACAACTCTGAGAAATCATCCGGTAAGTCTTTCCACTGCGCTTTTATGCTAATCGATTCCCAGTTTTTATCCAATATCTCTGAGGCTCCAATAAAGAACCCGGCGTCTTTTTTGGGTTGTGGACCAAAAGGATAAAAAGGTTTGGATGCATCTAGCATTCCTAAATCATTTTCCAGAACTACGTCCTGAATTTCACTTACTGATACACTAATTGTAATTTGAGTAACCTTTGTTTTGGCAAACAACTGTTGGAAAACATAGCCTGCATTGGCTGTTGCCTGAGCGTTCACCAAAAACCGTACTACCGGATCTGTGGTTGTATACGGTTCTTCCAATATTGCTTTGTCATATCCTACAATGGCTTCTTTTCCTTCATCCAGTTCTATAACCAGCGTTAATACTCCTGCCTCGAAACTTGAATCCGCTACAATAATAGTTCCCGGAATCCATTCTTTTTCTCCACTAAAAAATACTGCGACGGCATCTCCTATTGTAGTGATTGAAAAGGAATGTCCTGTGGGAATTTCTGAAAGGGTAATGACGATGGTAATTCTCCGCTTACCTTCTTTGAGTTGTAACACCGGAGAGGCTATCCCAAATCCCAATTTCGCAAACGGAAGGTCTGGATATACTGTCATCTGCTGGGTAGCTCCCCGGGTATCGGACGGGTATCCAAAGGGCCACCACCGGATATCATCATCCGGAAAGTCTCCCCCTATTCCATCATACGAGTTTGCTATACCTGCTTGCCGAATTCCACTTCCTTCATCATGGTATACCGTTCGAACCTCTGCAACCTTCATATCATTGATCACCCGCTCTTCCTCCGTTATATAAATTCGCTTTTCTCCTGTACTATCTTTTCCTCCATCTGCTGGAGTAGCTTTCGGTATTTGGGCAGTAGTTATCTTTTTTGCCAACTCGAATAACAGGTGTACTTTATCGGGTTTTGCTTCTTTGTTACGAAGTTGTAATACCTCTTTGTAATAAAAATCCAAATGGCGTTTGGTAATCCCGTTTAAACGCTGTTGACTATACGAAGTCAGCTTCAGAAAGGCTGCAAATAAAGTAAGATGTGGAGTAATGTCGGCTGAATCAGCAGTTCCTTCCTCTATTTCCTGTATTTTTGACACAAAGGTTTTTATTTCTTCTTCATTAAGAAAAAAAGCTTCCCAATCTCCAACGACTTCATTGGTGGCTGTATCATAATATTTTAACTGTTTGGAAAAGGAGAATGCAAAACGCATCCAGTCTTCTACAGTGAGTTCATGCAATGTTACCTGATCCGGATCCAACATCGTTATAAAACGTTGTTCCTGAGCCGTTCCATTTCGCATCGACAAAAAAGAAGTATGTTCGCAATTCCTGTTCATCCGTTTTAATTTTATGTACCCGATAATCGAGCTATAACTACATCTTTTATAAGATGCGATGGGTATTCCCCTTTTTGATTACCGCTTTGGTATTTCGTTTGATTCGTGTGAAAAGCTGTGGTTACACATTGGTTCCTTCTTCCTTATAAAAAGGAAATACCAGATTGCTTCTCGAATTTGTTACTCTAATTTTATAGGAAATGACAATTAGTAATTTGCCTTCCCATTCTTCTGTTTGATCTATTTCTATTTTTTCTACATCAATCCTTGGTTCGAAATAGAGAATTGAATTTTTAATCAATTCTTTTACATACGTTTTCAGTGTCAGATTCAGGGGCTTAAAAAGTAACTCTTCCAGGTTACACCCATATTCCGGTACCATTATTCGCTCTCCTAACCTTGTTGATAGTAAGACCTTCAGGCTTGCTTTAATGTCTTCTTCATCTGCCGTCAGTTTGACACTGGCGTTTCCTTTTTTAGTAAACTCGGGTGGAAAGCTCCATCCACTCCCCAGAAATGATGTTTTTGTTTCCATAATTTATCCTCCTATTAATACGGTGGGATCCCCTAATACTATTGTTCCTCCATGTGCTGTACTATCTCCCATTCTGGCGGCTGGCATTCCCCCGATCATTACTGTTCCTGAACCAGAAATAATCGTATCAGGTGGTCCTGTACAGGTTGCCATATCTCCTACCCGGGCAGCTGGCATTCCTCCTATTAATACGGTCGGTTCTCCCGCTGGTAGTATAGGACCTCCCACATGAGGCACGGTTCCTGTTACCATTGGGCATACATGCATATCTCCTACTCTGGCGGCTGCTCCCATTTTATTGGTTTGTTTTAATTAATTTGTACTAATGATCCTTTGAGAACTGCTGTCGCACTGGACGACATTTCTACTCCTGAAGTTCCTTCGCCTTTTAAACTGGCATTGGCTTTCAGGTTGATATTGGTTCCTTCTATAATAACATCTCCAGTGGCAGAAACATTGATATCTCCTGCACTCTCCATGGTTACTCCACTATCATCCATTGTGATAACATTGGCGTGATCATCCTCTATAACAATCGTTCCTGCATCTTCATCCAGAATTACTTTTTTTCCTGTCGGGGTTTCGATGGTGATGGATTTTTTATCATCATCGAAGAGTAGTTTCATCTCACTTCGGGTAATGAACCCTTTTTCGTGATTATCATCGGTCGCACTTATTGGAGCTGGTTTGGCACTACTGTGCAACATTCCTAAGACAATCGCATCATTGGGATCATCATTGATAAACCCTACAATAACCTCATCCGAAATTTCTGGTCTAAAAAATGATCCTCTGTTTTCTCCAGCATCTAAGGTGGCTACCCGGCACCAAATTCCTTGTTCCTCCGTATTGATAATAGGGATTTGTACCAAAATCCGGTCTTCTCCATCAGGGTCTTCTTCTAACTGACTTACAATCCCAACCTGTAAACCACATACCCCAGTTATTAACCCTGAAGCTGGTAGCGGATTTATATCATAGGTCTCAGAGAACCATGTAGGGTTCATCCCAAACTGTACATCAACTGTCCAGTTTCCCTCTGCAAGGTGATGTTGTACTCCTGTCACGTATACTTTTCCATTAAACCGGTCTCCTACTCCGGAAAGGGTGATTATTTCTCCTGGTTTTACTGCCGGAATCCCCTGAAACTTCACTCGGCCTCTTACTTTTGCTAATTGGTGAAATAGCCATCGGGCATCTCCCCAGTCTTGTAGCTCTGTTACAGTACGAGCCCCTCCATGTCTCAATTCATAATTTTCCAAAGACATAATATCCGATAGGTCGCCAGGAGTCAGATTCCCATTCAGTGATATAGAAGGGTCTTTTGCCTCCACTTCTACAATTTCCTGATCTGCATAATTCCAACCATAGGAAGTGATCTTAGTCAATTGATGTCTCGCATCAATCTCAGCATCCAAATCCAGCATCGTCGCTCCAAAAGTGACCGTTTCTATGGATTCTTTGGTAATATCTGGTTTTGCGACAGTGATCATCCCATCATCGATAAAACACAGTTTGCCATTAGCTTGTGCTCTACTAACCATAAAGTCCCAATCTGAACAATTGTATTGCACCAGTTCTTTATGCTCATGATTGGTTGATTCTACTTCTTTTTGTAATCCATAAGTATCGATGATTTCCTCGATAATACTGCTGTCTTTAGCTTCGTAATAATAGGTGCTTTTTTTTCCTATCGTCATTTTTACCGCTTCATCTTTACACTCCACCATCAAATAAGAACCATTATTCCTTATCTTGATTGTGTGTTTAATCACCAAACCTTTAAAAACAGTTTCTTCATCTGAGTGATAACCCGCAGTAATTTCTATCTCTGATCCAGGGGTAAAAAAGGCTTCGTTACTCAATTGAAAATCCTGTTTAGATGGTTCTCCATCAAGCAATACCAAAGAGGCTGTGGGTATCTTATTCACTTCTTTGCTCACCTGAATGGTTTTGACCTGATATTGTTTGGATAACTCTTCTCCATTAACCAGAATCTTATGAGTGACCAGATCTGCACTTTTTGAGGTTTGTATTACACTTCCTTCTGCCATGATTAGGGTGTTTTTTCTATTGGTGGAAAATATATTTCTTGTCCTGGTATCAATTTTCTGAAATGGTGTAACTGATTTGCTCTAGCTACTTCCAGGTAGTAGCGGGAATCTCCGTAAATCTGATAACTCATCAGCGGTAATGTATCTCCTTCTTTTACTATACGTATATGCGTTAAATCAGGGGATTGATTGTTCTCTTTTTTTACCCGGAGTTCATCTTCTACAAACCCCTGAAACTTTGCTTTGGCTACTGCCCGAATCGGTGTTCCATCGGGTTTAAATAATTTAAACTCGATATCCATCTCTGTCAAACTGCCTTTGAATAAAAGAGTTCCCCAGGAGATCATAACATAATTTGGTTTGTGCTCTTCTCCATTATAATCGAGCATCACCTTTTTGAACTGTTCAATATCTCCTACAATCCCCTCGCCTTCATCTTTATATACCTTATCATCTTTGCTACTATTAGGGTCTGTTCCATAATGAATAATAACACCCGATCTATCGAATAAAAATTCCAAATCCAGATCTTCCGGTAGTTTTTTATTAAACCGGGGAGATAAATCACTAGTTCCGGAAGCCTGATCGTTATTCTGATCGATCCTATACTTAAAGATGTATTTTTCCGGATTTACCAATGTGGTAAACTCTCCTTCTGCCACTGCAGTTCTGAATTTAGGATCTTTATAGGCTTTTACTACCAGTTTTGTCAACTCTCCGGTGCTCATAATTATCGTTCTTTTTGGTTGTCAATAATATCCATAACCTGTTCGACACACTCCGCAATCAACTGTTGTCTGTCTATTCCTGTTTTCATAGTACCCGCAGTAGGTTTGGTTTCATTATCCACATTAATTTTGATATGTAACTCTTTGATTTCAATTGCTCCCATTAGGTACGATAGTGTTATAATAGTTATACGTTAACTCGATGGTTTCTATGACGAGCTTGCTTTCTTCTGCATTAAAATCCGAAATAGCCCATTTTACCGGATATGCATGTACTACATTCCAGCTCAGTAATGGTTGGTGTTGCTCATTTAATAAGTTCACAATGAGATTAATGGGTTGGAAATCGAAATTTTCAACCGCTTTTTTACACCATTCGGCTACTTTGGAGTCAATGAGCATCCCTCTTTTTAGTATAAGATTGGGATATTTGGTTCGTACCGGAATTTTATGTTTGAATCGATTTTCTCCTCCCTCGGTTATCTCTTCTGTGTCCACATCCACTGACAATCCGGAAACGGATTGAAAGTGGTGGTCTTTTTTAGCAGTCGATAACCCGGTAAACTCGACGCTAAAGTGAAAACCTACTGGTGGATAAAATGCTTCCATTATGAGGCAAGCGTAAGGCTGTTAATTGCAAATTCTGCGGATTCAATCGCTATTTCATTCCCATCTGCTTTGAGATCGGTTGATTGTATTTTCATCAACCAAGCATCAGCTGCTTCCCAGGTTACAATCGGATCGTGGTTTTCGTTCAGCAGGCTAATGGTAAGTGTGCTTCTGTACTTTTCTGCTTCTTCCTGAAAGAAGACATTCTTTTTCCACATCTCATAAAACTGTCCTTTGCTGGATGCAAATGTTCCCCGTTTGATCGAGATATTAGCAAATTTGGTCATTCCCGGTTGTTTCTTTTTGAAATAGTCATTATCTGCCCCTCCTCTGTATTCTATTACTTCTGTTTCAAAGTCAAGTCCTGAAACTTCAGTACAATTCAATTCGGTATCACCTCCTATCGTTACTTTGAAATGAAATTTTGGTAATGGATATTCTGCCATGATTTCTAGTATTTTTTTGTGTTAATGGAATTTGTTTAATCAATTATGCTTCCTGCATTTTATGAGAGAACTTAAGGATGATAAATTCTGCTGGTCTTACGACAGCCATTCCGATTTCGATAATCATCTTCCCGTCTAATACATCATCAGCTGTCATTGTTTCTCCCAGACCTACATTGACATAAAATGCTTTATCCGGGGTGGGACCTGCCAGAGCTCCTGCTCTCCATTGCAATGTCAGAAAGTTATTGATCATCGCTTTTACCCGAACCCAGGTGTTCATATCATTAGGTTCAAACACAAATTGTTCTGTGGCTTTTTTGATGGATTCTTCTGCCATATTAAAAAAGCGTCTCACCGGGATATAACGCCATTCTTTATCATTTCCTGCCAATGTTCTTGCTCCCCATACCAATACGCCTTTTCCGGTGAAGGTTCTGATTGCATTTATTGATTTTCCCGACTGTACATCTACATTCAGCAGATCTTGTTCTTTATTTGTTAGTTTTACAGAAGGCTTGGTTACATAATTCAGACTCACATTCGCAGGTGCTTTCCATACGCCTCTATCATTATCTACTTTGGCATAGATCCCTGCCATCGTACTACTAGGAGGTAGTTCCATTGGAAGTTTTCCTATTTCTACCAAAATTTTATTATAGGTCACATTATCCAATTGTTCTATAGATGCCAGACTTCTTCCATGCAGAGCTCCATTATTGGTATCTTGAGAGATATCTTCCGGAGTACCATCATCCGGGTTATTATCTATAATCGCATCTTTTAATGTTTCCCAATTAGCTGCTACGCTATCGAATAATGTGGTATCTGTATCTGCCGGGTTATCGATATCGGCTACGGTAATCAGGGTTTCGATTTCTTTTAATACATTGGAGGTATTGGAATCTATCAAGTTATTCACTTTGGTTTCATTACCCTCGTCTATATTCTTTTTGAGATTGGCTGTTAATTTTTTTAATGCTTTATAGAGTACTTCTATTTTTCCATCTCCTTCAAAAAGATCATTGAAATTTGTCAATGCAGTTTCTATTGGACTGACATCAATCACCGGGATTTCATCAGATAAAGCAGAAATTGCCGCATTGGCTTCTACATTCGTATTTTCTTTTAATTGAATAAGATGTTCCAGATCAGCTTGCAACGTCTCTAATAAGCTATGCAGGGTTAACGGTCTTGGAGCTGCATAATTTTTGACATCAGTTCCTGCTCCTGAAGCACCCATATTAAACCCATTAGTCGCATCGTATAAAAACTGCAATACGGCTATCAGACTCCCTTCAAAAGTAGTATCAAAATCTCCTATTTCATTGGCAATAGCAGTTACTGCCGCAGCTACATCCATTGTATTCAGATTCGATGTAATGACCTCTTGTGCTTCTGGTTCCTCTTCGTTTTTATGATGAATGACAATGCGATTTTCGTCAATCTTATAATCCAATATTGTGTCCAGGTAAGGATAGTATACCCCTCCGTACTTAATTTCATCCTTATTGGCACTTATATTTCCTCTAAGATCCGAAACATAAGTATCTGTCGGGATCTCATCATATCCCAAAGTATCAATAATGGTAAACCGATCCTGTAATTCCTTACATTGTTCTAATGCCTTGTTATACAAACCATAAAAAGTAGCTGCATCAATACCACTTACCCTGGTTGCGTCTGGAAAGAGAATTAACGTAGGTTCATCTACTTTTTTTAGTGCTGTTAATCCCGTGAGAAGTGCTGTGGTATTGGTAATCATTGTTACCTCTGTATCTTCTTCATCCAACTTATCTCCATATCGTCCTACGGAAACAATATAACAGGGACCTCCTCCATTAGCAAAATACATCTGCATGGAATAATACATCAAAAATGGTTGTTTTTCTGAGGGTTGATCCACTACAATTGTTCGTTGTATATCTCCATCAATCTTTTCATCAGTGATGGCTACTTTTATTGTGGTCTCTGCTTTGGCTCCGCCAAAATATGTTTCGTATTCCAACATCGAAGTGATACGGGTAGGGAGCCCTTTTAAATCTCCATTAATTTTAGCGGTTGCTTTCTCTGTATATCCGATAAAGGCTGGAATTGCTGTTTCTACTTGTGCTACCGAAGGGGGAAATTTTACGATTTCCTCTATATAAACCCCTGGTGTATTGTATGTACTTGCCATGATTTTTTGTGTTTTTTTTTAAATGTATATTTCAGAATATGTAGTTGTAGTATTCGTGTCCTGATCTGTCACTGTCCGGATGGTATCTGCTCTTGGATTAGGAAACAGGTATGTATTGATATCTACGGGTAAAGGAGCTGCAAAATCAACATCCGGATCTATCTCGATAAACCCATTTTTAGTCAGAGGTTTTACTGATTGTGTTTCCAGGAAGTTATTCTCTGCTCGTTTTATATATCTCCAGATTGTTTTTCTGTTGTCAAAATGAATTCGGAATACAGGAATGGGGTCCAGGTGCAGGCTTACTGGATTTTCAGGATCTGAGGTATCTATAGCTACAGTATCTCTTCCCCCATCTCCTTTCATACGAAGTTGGATAATTCCTATGAGTCCTCTGCTTTGTTCTTTGATCACCGCCTGATTCAGAATTAACTGTCCTTCGGTACTTTCTAGTTCGTCTCCCTCTACATCAAATATTTTATCCAATCTGATCTGTGGGTCTTGTCGTTTGTTTTCTTGCTCTATTGCATACCATACCCCTCGTGTTGCTGCTTCTGATAAACGGCTGGCAGTAGTAATTAATCCAGCGGAAGCAGCAGTTTCCATATAGGTATAGCTCCCTGACACAGCTGCTGGTTTGGTATTCGAAAAATGATACAAACGTCCGTATTCTTTGGGAATGGAAGAGTAATTATAGAACCGATAATCCTTGTGATAGATATAAAAGCTCAAGGTCAGCTCTTCTGCTAAAAAGATATCGGATATCACATCATTTCCGGATTCGGTCACCTTATTGAGTATACTAAAATGGTCCGTTCCTTTTCTAAAAACCAGTTTGTGGTTTATCATTTCTTTTGCCGTAGCAAAAGTGGGAACGATATCCAGGTACTCTGATACATCATAAGTGAGCAATTGCAGTTCCTTGGTCGCTGCATTCATCGATGTAAACGATTGTGCTCCATCGTCTAAGAAGTACGAGTGGTATACTTCTATCTTAGCCAATGATTTATAAACAGTTTTAAAAGCCATTATAATTGATTTAAACTCCCATTGATTTCTGTGATGACACTTCCTTCTGCTTGTAGTATATCCCGTTCTATCTCTAATACGCTTACTTTATAAATAACAGATGGATATTGTTTTCCTCCCAACGTACCCCAGATGAAATTCATCTCTTCGAATGAGGGGGTATATAGTTCGATTAAAAATTTGAAATTTTTAATTTTATCCATTCCTTCCAGTGCTCTGTCAAAGCTTGTGTTCGCCTGTGTAAATACCCGTTTGGACTGGAAAAATGCTACAATTTTTGAAATGCTTTTTAAGGACTCTTTATACCCTGTTCGATTTGCCGCAAAGAGGATATACAAGTTCAGGTATACTTTATTATTTTTATAAGCTACTTTTGTTCCTTCTATACGGTAATTTCGAACGTTTTTTAAAGTTGCCTCTTCTTCTAAATGCAGTAGTGTTAATACGATATTATTGGTTTCCGAAGATTCGGAAACATCTGTATCTATAAAAGCTATATTATCCAGAAATACCGGCTCTTCTTCTATCGTCGCATTAAAAAAGTTATTGACCTCTTCTCTGATGATTTGTAGTACCTCAAAAATCATAGCTGATTGTTTCGTTTATTAGTATATCTTCTTTCCTGAGCTGTATGTATGCTCAGTAGTGGTAATCAGAATGGAACGGGAATCGTACTTCCTTATCGGGTTTTTATGTGTAGGCATTATACCATGGGGTCGTATATCGCATCCTACTAAAAAGAAATCCCCCAATTCCTTTATTAACCCCCTGATGTTATATCTGGGTTTATATATCAGTTTCTCCCTGAGTTTGTTTTCTGTGATAACCTGTTTTTTGTGTCTCAGTTTCCGAATTAAAACAAACTGTACCCCTACCTATGTTTGACTTTCCCCCGTCTCTGAAAATAAAAATGTTATTTTTCTTAATCCCCTCAGAGAGACTACTGATATAACTGATGTAAAATTACAGTGCTTCCTAATAAAAAACACAAGTCAAATCACTAAGAAATCATAGGAAAACGGCTTTGTATATTCGGGGTAAATCCCCCTTTTAATTTCTTCTGTTATTTCTCATTTTATATGCATTCCTTTTTATTTTTCAAGAGAAATCACTGTATTTTTTTCTATATACTCCCACATCACATACCTGAAAACAGGGTATTGATTTTCCCTATTTGAGGTATTTCATACCCTTGATAAGCACAGCATCTTTGCCTTGTACAATTATGATATTCATAACACTATGAAAAAGCTCATCAAAAGCGTTATTATCCTTATGCATTTATTTCTTGTCATTCAAGCTAATGCGCAAGAAGTACAGAAAAACAGTTCGCAAAGTACTAGAACACATATTTCCCTCAATAATGAGGAGCAAAAGCGGGTTCTCAAAAAATTCTATTATAAAAACGGTACCCTAAAAGAAGAAAGAGAAGTTCTTCATGGAAAATTAGATGGTTCCTGGAAGTTCTACTATAGTTCCGGGAAGCTAAAGAAGGAAGGGAGATTTAAAAACAATAAAGCAAATGGCATCTGGAAACGCTATAAAGAAGATGGTTCACTCGCCTATATCGAACGATATATAAACGGAGTGGAAGAAGGTGAATGGAAAGCTTTTTATCCAAATGGAACGTTGCGGGTTATCGGTTCTTTTTCTCAAGGAAAACGGCAGGGAGAATGGGCTGTTTATACGAAAGAAGGGTATCTGGACAGGAAAATAACGTTTAAAGACGACCGGATCAAAAATGAAATTCGCATTGCCCGTCAGCAAAAAACAACTTCCAGCAGTAGTTATAATATGATCAGTACACTTGATTAACTTTTTAAACAATATTCAATGCAACTTACAGAACTCGCTCCTTTTCTACAGGAGTATACCGCTACACATACTCAAAAAGCCAGTCCGGAAATTCTAAAAAAATACGAGCAAAAAGTCCCGGCTGCTCTACTCGCATTATGGGAACACTACGGATTTGGAAAATACAATCACGGAATTCTGGAGATTGTCAATCCCGATGACTTTAATGATACACTATGGACCTGGTTAGGAAAAGAAGTCGCTACTTATACGCCTATTGCCATCAATGGTTTTGGCGATTTATTCTATTACCGACAACTAGGGAATGAGGAAGAAGATGTCTGCATGATTACTCCTCACTATCGCGACATTACCAATTGTTGCTGGAGCTTGACAGGCTTCTTTAATCATATCGTCTGTGATAAAGAGTTTATCGATTCAGTACTTCGGAAAGAGTTGTTTACTGCTGCAATAAAACGGTATGGAGAACTCTCCGGCAATGAGAGTTTTCATTTCGTTCCTGCACTCGCTATTGGAGGTACCGAAAGTCTTGATACCCTCCAAAAAGGAAATACACAAATACACTTAGATATTCTTTTTCAAATAGGAAGTTAATTCCTGCTAAACCCTCTTAGATATGGCACAAATAAAAAACATCGAAGGATTAACAACAGATCAAATCAATCAAGAGCTCGTCAACGGCGCCCGTTTTATCGTATTTCAATATTGTATTTCTATTATTCTAATGACTTTTCGAAAAAATACTGCCATCTATTTTATCAAGAAAGGAGAATCTACTATAAAGTATAGTATTGGGTGGACTCTTCTTAGCTTTTTTATCGGATGGTGGGGAATTCCATGGGGACCTATTTATACCATCAGCTCCCTGTATACAAATATACGTGGAGGAAAAGATGTGACCGAAGAGGTACTTTCTTCTATGCAGGCAGCTTCTCAATCTCCAGCTCCATAACATATACTTTGCTGATACGATACTGCTATAAGCGTTTTTAGCTATACCTAATCAGGAAGCTATTAACGTACTATCCACGAAATTAAAAAGCAAGGCAAAACGTCTTGCTTTTAATTTTTTATACCAAGAAGTGATTTAAACTTTTTTCAATTTGTTAAAAAAATATCTTTTTGCGCTCATATTTCGCAATTTTTGACTTCCGTAGCTCTGCTATGCAACTAAAAAATTACTTTATCTGAACACAAAACCACTATTTTTCACTTAAATCAAAAAAGTCTAAATCACTTCCAAGTCATATTTTTTTCCTGACCCATCTATATTGTTTAAAAGAAGAAAACATTTCGAATCGTTATTTTCTCCACACCTTTTCACAAAAACACTAAAAAACAACAACTTACAAAAACACACCCTGAAAACAGGGTATGCATTTTCACTTATAACGGTATAGTACACACCTTAAAAAAGTAGAATCTTTGCAGTGTCAACAATTAATAACAGTACAACCATGAAACATATTATCACCATTATCATCGTCTTAGTTCAAACGGCAGGAAGTGCTATACTAGCACAACAATCACAAGCTTCTATAAAATTCGATAAAAAGATGGATCAAATAGCTGTTGATACTCCTAATACCAGATACTATAACAATGGAACCGTTAAAGAAATAAGACAAACGGTTAATGGGAAGTTAGAAGGGAACTGGAAATTATATCACGATAACGGACAATTAAAAAAAGAAGGGGCTTTTATAAATAATAAAGAAGAAGGAAACTGGTATGTATACAATAAAGCGGGAATACTGATACGCATAGAGTCTTATAAAAACGGGCTGGAAGATGGGAGATGGAAAGCTTTTTATGATAATGGAAAAGTAAAGATAGAAGGAGATTTTATCGCGGGAAAACGTGAGGGAACATGGAAAACATACCAGGAAAACGGAACCGTAGCAGCAATCATTTCTTTTGAAAATGATAAAAGAGTCAACACCATTACTAATATAACCACTACTGCTACGGTTTCTTTATAAGAAACATACCTTAAGAAATAGTTGATTAGTTTTTTTAAAACGGAAGAGGGGGCTTGTAGATAAGGCAAGTCCCTTTTTTTACGGAATAATCTGATCATTCTTTTTAGAACTACTGATTGTTTATCAATCATTTATACAAAACAGAGGATAGAAAAACAAATACCATTTTGTAACATTTTTCTTTGCGAAGACACCAACTCTATATAGTTTCTAAAAAACAACAAATGACCAAGGTAGTTCCCGTATTAATACTTGCATTCCTAATGGCTAATTGCCAATCTAAGCATTCTTCTTCAAAAAAAATTGTGACGACCGATATCACTCATTTTTGGGAAGCCTATGACCAAATTATAACCACAAAAGATACTGTCATGCAGTATCAGTATCTGGACAGTCTATATCTACAAAAAGGAAGTCCCGGGTTAGATGCAATCAGACAAGCCAGAAACTATACTCCTAAAGACTATATCGATGCCATCAATCAATACCCGAAGTTCTGGACATCCATTCGGAAAAACACATTAAAAGCCGGGAGTTATGAAGCGGCTTTTGAAAAAGGAATAGAAAAATTAGCTGAATTGTACCCGGAAATCAAACCAGCTACAATTTATTTTACCATGGGAGTTTTTAGAACAGGAGGAACTACGCTCGATAGCTTAGTTCTGATCGGCAGTGAAATGGCAATGACCGATAAAAATACGGTAACTACAGAGTTTCCTGAGCGACAAGGTAACGCGCTACGTACATTCTTTGACTCAGAACCAATAAATGATATTGTCTTATTGAATGTGCATGAATATGTACATACACAGCAAAAACCAATAGTACACAATATCCTCTCTAAGGTAATCTATGAAGGAGTTGCAGAATTCGTATCTACATTAGCGCTCAACACACCTTCCTCTACTCCTGCTGTGGCATATGGTAAGCGCAATCCAGAAAAGGTACGGGCAATATTCGAACAAGAAATGTTTTATCCAAACAATGAACGTAAGTGGCTATACAGCAATGCACCGAATGCATTCGGCATACGCGATATGGGGTATTATGTTGGCTATCAAATGGCAGAGAATTTCTATAATGCCGCTCCGAATAAAAAAGAAGCAATCAAACAACTGATTGAATTGGATTATACCAATGAAAAAGCGATTGAAACTTATGTAAAGGCTACTAACTATTTTTCTAAATCTTTGGAAACATTATATACTGATTTTGAAAAAAAACGCCCTACAATTGTCGCAATTAAACAATTCGAAAATGGGAGTACTAATGTAAATCCTAAACTTACGGAAATTACATTCGAATTTTCAGAACCTCTGAACGGGTATAATACCGGAATTGATTATGGCGATCTGGGGAAAGAAGCCTTTCCGACCATCCATATTAAGGATCGGGTATGGTCAGAAGATCGCACTCAATGGCGTATCAAGGTTTCCTTAGTTCCTAATAAACGTTATCAATTTTTGGTATCAAATAATTTTAGAACGGAGAACGATATTCCATTACGCCCTCTTTTGATTGACTTTACTACTGCAGCGCAATAAGGAGTTGTACTCATCTTTTAAAACTGTCCGGAAGATAACTGTCTGAATGTAAACCTTCAGCTGATTTTTTTTTCAAATCGCCATTATTTGTTGATGCTATTCTTCTACAGTACAATTCCCGTAGTTACTATAAAAACCAGTTACGATTTCCTATTTTTATAGGAAAAATATTTTCTTATGAAAAACTACCTTCACGCTACGCCTGAAACAGGCAAACAATTTTATCTCGATTTTCATAAAAAAGGAGAAATTGTAATGCTCAACCTATTAAAATTTAAGGTTACTGCCGATTATAGCGCTCTCCCGGCACTTCGCCCTGCAGAAACGATTACGGGAGCTGCTGCTTATGCACTATATATGAAACATACTGCCCCTCTACTCGAACAAGCAGGAAGCAGAATTCTTTTTTCCGGAACCGGAAAAGAATACCTGATCGGGCCAGAAGGAGAACAATGGGACGCGGTATTATTAGTCGCACATGTCTCTGTAGAAGTTTTTATGAAATTTGCACAAAGTGAAGATTACCTTCAATATGCCGGTCACAGAACTGCTGCTTTGGAAGATTCCAGGCTATTGCCCTTATCCCCTTCCAGGATCTAACTATTTGTTATACAAAAAGAACCCTGTTTTATTTCCTTATAACACTTGATCTCCCTAACCAAAAGATCTTCCTTTTTAAGTAAAAAAGCATCTCCCCAATAAACACAATAAACTATATAACAAAAAATTACAACAGAAAAACAATACATTTGGAATACCTCTTGCAGTATCCTTATAAAAACATAAGAAAAAACTTATAAAAACATGATTTTTTAATCGTCATTTAGGACTAAAAAAAATGGTTTTAAGTCTCTTTTTTTTAGCTTTTTAAAGAAAAAAACAGCTTAAAACAAATGACATTAACCAATACCTACCACAGTTACTTCTATAATTTTTGATTTACCAAAGAAGCAAAAATGATGTATATTTACTTATACACTTACTATAGAAATAATGTGAGATAATTAATAAGATAACGGATCATACTGTGCGTAAGATAACTAAGGAAAAGATTAATCTTATTCTGAAAAATGAATCTGGAATTATTCTGTTAAAAAAAGAATCTAAACAATCTTTTTGGGAAGCCTTTTTTAGTCAATGGATTTCTATTATCACTGCTTTTTATCTCCTAACGAGAAATAAAAATGATTTTTTAATTCTGACAGAAAAAAGATTAATTCTAATAATCCGTAATAAAATCTATTTAGAACAAAAATTAAATGGAACAGCATCATTTAATTATAACGGTATAAAATCTACCTTGGAAATAACTAATCAAAAAAACTCCTCTTGCATTAAATTGAATAAGTTAGATGTTAGCTACGAAGAGGGAAAACTGATTAGGAGAAAACTGAAAGAATTAAAAAACACAAAAAACGAAATTACTTACAACCATTTATAACAGCCAAATGAATTCCATCGTTAAAACTTATATAAAAGGACTTAAAAACGCATATTTTGACAACAAAGGACAAAAAGATTGGGAACATTTTGAAAAAGTGATATCCGGAGCAACACAAGAAAATGTAGCAATGTTAAGGCAAATGTATCCTGAAATTTCTAATGCTTTGATCGGGTTACTTGAGTATGTAGATGGAACTTATTGGAGAACATATGGAGAAACGGAGATTACATTCTTTATGTTGGGATCTGATGTGTACGAATATCCTTATTACCTGTTATCATCCAACGAAATAATAGAAAATAAGAACCAAGCCCAAGAATATTATGCTGATTATATTGAAGAAAGATACGAGGGGATTGTTATCGACGAAAAAATAACTAATGAAGCTGATAAAATGAACTGGCTTCATTTTTCTAATTGTATGAATAATGGAGGGACTTCTCAATTATTCATTGATTTTAGCCCTTCTGAAAAAGGGAAAAAAGGACAGGTTATACGATTTTTACACGATCCGGATGAATTCAAGGTCATAGCAGACAGTTTTGAAGAATATCTAAAAAAATTGATGGATAACACGTATAATTTTATCCATGAAGATAGTATGGAATACTAAACGATTTGATTCTCCTCATCAGTTCCCTTAATAATTGATTTGACACTGATACTTCTTGTACATGTTTGAGGTGTTCTGAACCTACAAAAAATTGTTCCTGCTTCTGATTAAGTAAAAAGTAGTACCTTTGAAATCTGTGGTAGCCGGTGTACAAAACCCTTGTATATTCCCCTCCTTCCAAATTAATTATTGGTCTAAATACATTGAGAAAATATATAAAATACCTGATTTCCCTTCTTCTAATTTTAGGATTAGCAGTTGGTGAATGTTCTATATCTTCTCAAAAAACTACGCCCACATACTATCCAATCTTATTTACCGACAACCGAAAAGGTCATAGGCATGCCCAATCGGAATTGTATGTATACACTGGATTACATCGTATAGAAAAACGATTGTTAATACTATGTATTATATTCCTAAAACTTAAAGATGTATATAGTCTACTTATCCGGGTTACACTTAATATATGGAGTAAGCGATATCAAAAAATAAGCGCTGTAAGAGCTCAATGTGTTTTTTTAAATAAAATCATTACCACCCATCATCACCATCCCTGTTTATACAGCCTATAAAAGAAGCTGATTTTCTAAACATATTTATGCATAACTGCACGAATATGGTAAAACAAATGTCTACTCATTTATTATTACTAAGATGTATAAACAACAAAATACTCCTGGGTTGGGAAAATCCGGGTATATAATCCAATGGATAAAAAGAAAAATACTATTAATACTTACTGCATGTATGCTAGGAATGTCCAATGCAATGCATGACGAGAGCAAGATGGTTACAGGAAACCAACATTATACTGAGCAGGAACAAAAAAAAGAATAAATTACCCCGGGGCAAGCCTGCAAGGCATTCGTTAGAAACAATTTTTCAATTTCAAGACAAGCCTTGCGGGATTATATTCTTTGACAATGTCAATAAAAGAGCATGTATACTGTAATATCGTGTATTTTTAGTGATGTAAATAGAATACACAATATTTATAAATATTACTCAGTTAGATTACTAAGATACATATACCAGAACAAAACTCTATATAACTTGAACAGTTATTGAATAGTCCCCTCCGTTATTTTCACATAAAACTATTAGCCATTAGTAAAAAAACAAATGAAAACCGTACAGAAAAAAATAGATCAAAAAATGATCGATGAATTGTTTGTGACCATTCCCAAAGGAACTGTAGATATGAGAGATGACCGGACAAACAAAACCTGGTCTGTTACTATCCCTTCTTTTGAACTTAGTAAATTCCCGGTTACACAAGAAATTTACAAGGCTGTTACCAATAAAAACCCTTCTACCTTCATGGGAGATTCATTGCCTGTAGAAACAGTTTCCTGGATAGAAGCTGTTCATTTCTGTAATACGTTATCGGAATCTTTGGGAAGGGACAAATGCTATACGATCGAATCCGTGACAGAAAATATCACTTTGATCCCTGAAGCAAATGGATTTCGACTACCAACAGAAGCTGAATGGCAATACGCTTGTCAAGCAGGAACGCCGAAAAACAGATATGATGAATTAGATAAAGTCGCCTGGTTTAAAGAAAACTCCAACAATCAGCCTCAAAAAGTAGGCCTAAAGAAACCAAACAAATGGGGACTTTATGATATGTTAGGAAATGTCTGGGAATGGTGTTCTGACATATACGACGAGACTGTTTACGGAACCTATCGTGTCTTTCGTGGTGGTGGCTGGTGTGATCAAGAGAGAAGTGTTATGGCTACAACTCGCAGAAGAAGCCATCCTTTCTCTTTTAAAATAGAAGACTTAGGGTTTAGAATAGCAACGAACACTCAATAAAACAATAATTAACACGGCATATCCAATGTGCTCTCTAGAACAATTCTTTTGGTTTTCCTACCTTGTTACAGATCCGGTGGCTTATTTTTTAAATGACATCTTCTCCCTTTTATATCAATATCCCCTGTCTTACTACTAATAAAATAAGTGTATTATTTCTTCTGAATTTAAATGCCTTTGAGATATCATTTCTATAAAAATGAATACTATCATTTTTGACCGTTATTGAAAAGGCTCAATACTATAATTATTTTTGTTACTATATTTTTTTATAGTTTAATTAAAAAATGAAATTAACGTATCACTCAATACAACATTTTTATTTTTAATAAAGAACAAAGAATGAAAACCATTTCTATTACCATCATTAGTTTGCTTATTAGCTGTACTATATTCAGTCAGAAGCGAGCGATAAAAATCACACATCACATTCTGCAAAAAGAAATCATCATTAAGGAGAATAAACGAATAAAAATAAAGACAACAGGAGGAGATAAGATCTCGGGACGTTTTAAAATCGAGAATAACTCAATCATCATAAAAGGTACACAAATTGAAATATCTGATATTGAAACTATCAAACGAAATCCTTTACTTCTATCTATTCTTATCACTGGACTTTTTACCTATGGAGGAGCACTAATGTTAGGATTTGGCGCCTTGATTGGAGCATTAGTCAATCCATCTGCATTTTTACTGGCAATCCCCGCTACCGGAATGATCTATATAGGTGCAAAATCACCAAACTTTAACCGGAAATTTAAGCGTGATAAAAACTGGGGGATTGAAATAATAACACCTTCTATATAAAACATCCTATACTAACAATACCCTGAGTTAATTCTATACAACGTGGCTAACAAAACATTACTGAACATCACAAAAATGTGCGTTCCAGTGTTATTCTCCTTTTTATTTATCATAACTTCTATTACGTACTGACTAATTAGACTTACATATTGCCTATACGAGGATTCTTGGGAAAAACCCAAAAGGGTGAAAATTTCCTGATGTCCGAATTGATTATTCGAATCAAAACCCATAAATTTGTCAAAAAATGACAAGTCTTATGAAAACCACTTTTGGAGAATACATCCGGCTTTTACGAAACGAAAATGCATTGACATTAACTCAGCTTGCTGCCAAACTGGATTTGGATGCTGCAAACCTGAGCAAAATTGAAAACGGAAAACGAGACTTTGACGAAAAACGCTTACCAAAACTTGCAAAAGTATTCAAACTTACTCTTAAAGAACTAAGAAACGAATATATAACTGATCAAATCGGAAAACATATTTACGAAACCAATTGCACCAAACAACTACTTCAAATCGCGGAAGAAAAAGCAGAATACCGCAGAAAATTAAAGCAAACACTACAAGCATAACATCTATGAATATAGTATCATTTTTTGCAGGGGCCGGTGGTCTCGATTTAGGGTTTGAAAAAGCAGGTTTTTCTGTTGTTTGGGCAAATGAATACGATAAAGATATTTGGGAAACCTATGAAAAAAACCATCAAAATACCATTCTGGACAGACGAAGCATTGTAGATATACAATCAGAAGAAGTTCCGGCATGTGATGGTATTATCGGGGGACCTCCATGTCAAAGCTGGAGCGAGGCAGGATCCCTACGTGGAATCGATGATAAACGCGGTCAGCTTTTTTATGACTTTATAAGGATATTAGAAGCAAAACAACCTAAATTTTTTCTGGCTGAAAATGTAAGTGGAATGCTATTGGAAAGACATCGGGATGCCTTAAAAAACATTAAAAAGATGTTTAAAAATGCTGGGTATAAATTATCTTTCAAGCTATTAAATGCCTCGGATTTTGATGTGCCTCAAGACAGAAAACGAGTATTCTTTGTAGGTATTCGAGAAGATCTTGATTTTGAATTTCAGTTCCCCGCTCCCTTACAAGAAAAAATCACACTCGAAGAAGCAATTGCTGATTTAAAAGATTCTGTAGTTCCTGCCAAAGAAGGAAACAAAACCAATAAAGAAAACTGCATCATCCCTAATCACGAATATATGATTGGTGGGTTTTCTTCAATGTTTATGTCCAGAAACAGAGTGCGAAGCTGGGATGAACAATCATTTACGATCCAGGCCGGAGGAAGGCATGCTCCGCTACATCCACAAGCACCAAAAATGAAACTTATCGAACAGAATGTACGGGTTTTTGTTCCGGGAAAAGAAGCACTATACCGTAGATTAAGTGTGCGAGAGTGCGCGAGAATTCAAACTTTCCCTAATGATTTCATTTTTTATTACAAACACGTTTCTGCCGGATATAAAATGATAGGAAATGCCGTGCCTGTAAACCTTGCCAAGCATATTGCCATAAGTATTAAGTCTCAAATCGAGCATGCAGAAAAAAAACAAAAGCAGAAAACCCGGAAAACAGTTGTATCTGCAAATACGCTTTAAAACACTATGGCTAGTCAAACAGTTAATGGAAAAGCCTTCGAATATGCCCTGCTCTTGGGGTTTTATGAATATCTACATACAATAACAGCTGTATCTATAACTGAAAACGAGCCTTATAAAACTGCTAAAGCTTTTTTTGAAGGCTTTAGTGAGAAAGAGCAAGCTACTTTTAGGAATACAGCCCATGCCGCAATAAACTTTCTTATTGCTTTAGAACCCAGATTATCGAATAGTACCGGCAAAGAAGATATATTGAATTTGGAATTAGCAAGTGATCAAGCCGGACAAACAGGAGATGTTCGAGATGTCTTACTAATACGTCCCCTGCAAAAATGGGAAATCGGAATTTCTGCAAAAAATAACCATAGAGCCGTCAAACATTCAAGATTATCAAATAAAATCAACTTTGGAGAAAAATGGCTGGGTGTTTCTTGTTCCAATACCTATTTCCAAGAAATCAATCCCATATTTGATATGTTAACTGCACTGAGAGCCAAAGACAAATCAACGAAATGGAGTTCGATTGAAAATATGCATCAGGTAGTTTATATGCCCATCTTAGATGCCTTTAGAAAAGAACTGCTTCGTCTGGACAAAGAAAACCCTACTATTGTTGCAGAAAATTTAGTCCAATACCTAATAGGGCATCACGATTTTTACAAAGTCATCAAATCCCAAAAGAAAGTAGAAATCCAGGCTTATAACCTACACAGCACTCTGAATCTTCCATTAGGTCGTATAAAATCAACTGCTAAAATTCCAAAATTAAAATTACCAACAAGACTTATTGAAATCGTCTATCAGGAAAACTCAACAACGACATTATTAGTTTCCCTAAACGAAGGGTGGCAAATAACATTTAGAATTCACAATGCGAGTTCGAGAGTTGAACCCTCTCTAAAATTTGATATAAATTTAGTAAGTGCCCCACATACACTGTTTACTAATCACATATTTGTAAATGGATAATACCGATAACTCAATTAGTTTCTGAAAAATGTATGAATGTGATGATGGCTGGTCAAAATAGACAACTTACAGCTTGTATTATTTTCTATCAATTCTTCCTGTATTGCTTCCTAATTGTAACATTGGTACAGTCGAAAGGTTTATAATAGAACCTAATACTAAAAAACTTGAAAAACAATTACTTATTTAAACATTCAGGGCTATTGATATTCTATATGATCTTCTGCATGGGGCATGCTCAGGAGCATTTTGAACTTACCGGGAAAATACAAGGTAAGGATAGTGATATCACAGGAGTTTTGGTTTTTAATCTAAATACTAACAAACATACCATTACTGATAAGGATGGAGTATTCACTATCGATGTTAATGTTTCGGATACAATTCGGTTAACAGCCGTTCAATACGACACAAAACAAATCGTAATAACAGATAATATCATACGACAAAAAACAATACTCATCGAATTACATGAAAGAACGATTAGCCTGGATGAGGTAGTCATTACACCATTTAGTCTTTTTAATTCGGAAAAGGATACTATTCTCTTTATATCCCCATCTTCTCTTGGTCTCCCTAACAATAAAATAAAAGCCAAAACAAAAAATGAACGATTATTATTTGAGGCTGATCATGGAAAGTTTATTGAGTTTGGAGCAAGTCCTTTTGGAGTTGGTGTCGCAGTAAACCTCAACAAAATTTTAAACCGTCTTTCCGGAAGGACTAAAAAGCTTAAACATCGATTAACTCTTGATAAGAATACCAGTATAGAGAAAGAGATCATTGCTGTTTTTCCTAAAAAAACAATAGCAGAAGCCTTTGGTATCCCGTATATCAATATTGATGATTTTATTAGTTTTTGTATTCATCAAACGGATTTTCATTTGCTATACAATACAAAAAGTGTCCTTGATGTTTTTGAATATATGAAAAACAAAAGTCGTGAATACAAAAAAGCAAATGGTATACATTAATATGTGCACTCTTACTTATATAACGTTCAACAAACTCAGAGTATAACTCCTCTTACGAAGATGTTTTTCTACTCGTGGTATACTTGAATACGATAGAAAGAAATACCTGCCATGGAGAGTAACTTCAGCGCATTGGCAGCGCAATTATCAGTAAGTTAAAACATGTTATAAACACAAAAAATAAAGTCGAAACGTCAGCCTCTTCTGCCACTGATCATTCCGACTTTATTATTGATTAACTTACAATTGTTAGCGGGTTTGGGGTTGTATGTTATAATATCCTTCGTATATGTTTCTTTTTAGAGGCAACCACTGTTGCTTACTTTATGTTTCATATATGCAGGCGTTTTTTAAAATCTTATGATAAAATTACAAGGAATAAGGGAAGCTTTCAGGGGTGATCAGATTAACTACAAATTACTGTAGACGAAATGCTATTTAGCTGTCGATAAATGGATTTGAGCAAGAACCGGTTACAGCTATGATGAGGACTTGTACATTTCTTTAAGTAATCCTATGTATTAGAGAATGGGGCGTCAAAACGAACGTATTAAAAAAACCACTCCCTAAACAGAAAGTGGTCGTCATAAAAATAGTAATAATTGTCAAACTGAGCCTGACAAGGTACAGGACTTAACGCGCTGCTATACCACTGTTAGCTCAGGTTAACAGTTTTTGGAATACCAGGTAAACTGGAGGATTACAAACCAAAAAGTATTTGTTCCTGCATTTTAATTCCACACATAAATTCTTCTACAATTGCTAAACAAAAGCTGAGGGGATCATATCACTCCCCAACACCTATCCTATGAATTTACCTGGTAGATATAATAGATGCTACAATAAACTTCTCACAAATCATAGCATCCTATCACATTACAAAACCGGTTTTGAAGGGACACTCTGCCGAATTAAGTGGTTCCATTCAACGGTTTCGAATGTTACTGTTTTATCAAAGGTTGTTCCGGACTCGGTTTTGATTGTAAATACCAAATCAAAACTTTCAGGAAGTTCGGATTGTAAGTTCATTAGCATAATATGTAAATAGCCTGGAGCAAATAAAGTAGGAACCCCTGGAGATACGTTTACAATTCTGGAAGGTACATCTATCATCGACCATACTTCATTCTGGTCTAGCCCAAAATACATAGGCATAACCATCGGTACGGTAGGTGAACTCCACCCGATGATATTAATTGCTTCATCTCCTCCGTTGGTTACTAATGCAAATGCGGCACTGGAATTAGCCCCTGGATTTTTCTGACCTGCATACGGTCCTATAAACTGAATTTGATCACTTGTTGTCGCCATTGTTGTTGGTTTATTAGTTATAATTAACTTAAAATTAAGCATTTAACTTTTTTATTCACAATATTTTAAATCAAAAAAAAAGTTTTTTCGACGAAAGTAACAACTAGCTGTATTACAAATAGTTACGACTTAACAAAAAGAAAATAAACAAGAATAGCATCAATGGGTATCTGGTCTTACCCTCTTTACTATTACGTCTTTTTGTTAAGTCGTGTAAAAAGAACGTCAAACATAAAACAATAAATGTCTGACAATGAATAAAAAACAGTATGTTTTCACTGACTATAGCTATTTTTTATAACAAACAGATAAAAAGGAGGGGGAATTCATAGTACAGGGGGGAAAAACTGTCAATCTTAATTAATCAAAAATGAAATACTAAAAGAATATACGACTCTCATAGATTATAACAGTTCGACTTATGTAATTCACTCCCTACCTTTTTTTCCTGTAAGAATAATATAGGGTATTATTATTGTCTGTATTTTATATTTTTTAGTGTCATTGGTAATACAAGTGAGGACAACAAAAGCATAAATAATCACTCCTAATTAACCCCCAATTTGTTAATCTTAGTGTGGCATTTAATCAATTGGCAACCTACTTATAACAACAAGTATTTGCGTTGATAATATTTACACTTTTATATAATATAAATAGATTACTCACACTTTTGCTATACTGTACTCACTATGTTCTCATATGACTAACTAAATTCTAATTTGTTTTTATTTTTATTATTTCTCTGGCAGCTACTTTAATATGTATCTTTTATCCAGTCGTACGGTTTTCTTTTTATCCAGTTTCCTCGGGTAAAATCCGGAAAATCCTGAGGTTCTCCATTATTTGCTATAGATGCTTCTGATAGCGGTGTTACAGCACTCCATGCTGCTGCATCATACACATCCATCGGAGGGGCTACTTTTTCTTTTGCTGCTTCGACAAAAGCATGAATCACAAAGAAATCAATGCCTCCATGTCCAGAAGCAGTTGCATGAGTCCCATATTTTTTCCACAAAGGGTGGTCATACTGCACTAACCATTGCTCCATATCTTCCCATCCATGACCTCCTGTTTCTCCTTCGATATGAATTCGTTTGGTATGATAATCAAACTCTGAAACTCCATGAACTCCCTGTACTCTAAACCCTAATGAATAAGGTCTGGGCAGGTTACAATCATGTGTAACAATGATTGTTTCTCCTCTGGCAGTTTCGATAGTAGATGTAATTATATCTCCTTGTTTCCACTTGATGCTCGCATTTGGGTGTTCTTTTCCTCCGTTAGGGTGATTAACTATATAATTATTTAGCCCAACTGCTTTTGACGCATGAGAGGTCAACGAGACAAATCTGTTTCCTCTATTAATATCCGCCATAATCGCTACAGGTCCAAGCCCGTGAGTAGGGTATACATCCGCATTGCGTAATAAGGAATGTTGTGTACGCCAACGAGCTTCTGAAGTTCCTTTTTCTCCGAATTCCACACCTCCTCCATAGGGTTGTTTCCCATCATTGAACTTCACAGCTCTCAGATCATGCTGATACCCGCATCGATAGTGTACCAATTCTCCAAATACCTGTTGTCGCACCATATTCAAAACTGCCAATACATCTCTCCTATAGCTCACATTCTCTAAAATCATTAAAAAAGAACCCGTTTCTTCATGAGTATTAACCAAATCCCAACATTCTTCCAATGTATTGGCAGCTGAAACTTCCAATCCTGTATATTTACCGGCTAACATGCTATCTTTAGCCATTTTGGTATGCCATAACCAGGGAGTAGAAATGACGACTGCTTCTACCTCTTCTAAACTCAACAGATTTCGATAATCATAGTCATCATTACCAAATACCTTTGGTTTCTCCTGCCCTGTTTTGGCTATTCTTTCTAACGCTATATCAATTCTTTTGGGATCTATATCACATACCGCCGTAATCAGTACATCATCTCGTAATAATAGATTATCCAAATTATTGGTTCCTCGTAATCCTACGCCAATTACACCAACTTTTAACTTCCCTTTCTTATTCTTTCCAGTTTTTCCAAAAGTAACAGCTGGCGCTATTGCAATTCCTGCTCCTGCTAATGTTGACTTTTTTATAAAACTTCTTCTTGTACTCATTATTAGTTATTGCACTTCTTACTTCATTCTTAGTTAATTATGTAGCTAGCTTTCTTCGCTTTGTTACGGTTACAAAGTTGGTAAGATATTCAAAAACAGTCCGTAGTGTTTTTAGGCTAATTACAGGTGTATATTGTTCAACTCTTCTAATACCACTATTACTTCAACCATTTTTGACAAAAAAACACCCTAAAAAAATGTTCTTATTTATCCCTAATCTCAGTTATATAAGCTCTTTGGGAGGTTATTAACAAAAACGCTTCCATTTTATTATGTTTTCGAACACATTATGCGTAAATTCGATAGTTCAAACAGATCATTTTACTTTATTTTTTTATTATTGTGTCCACTAAAACGCTACAATACCCCCTAAAAAACAAGACGATCGTACCCAAAAAAAGAAAATGGTTCCTCTGGGGACTTTGGTGTTTTTTATCCTTTTCTTTTTATGGGCAATCTTCTTCTCATTTTATACATCTGGATAAAACTTTTAATACATTTTATTCTCAGACTGTAGAAGATGACCTTGGGTATATCTGGATTTCCAATACAGATGGATTGTATAAATACAATGGGTATGACTATTTTTTTACCTCCTATAAACAAATTTTTGGAGAACATTTTATCAGTGACCGAGATTTTTTTTTCACAAAAGATCGCCATTACAATTTGTGGATTGCTACTCAGAAAGGAGAGTTAACAAAAATAAATCCCTACGGAGAATACACTTCCTTTAGGGAACAACTTCGTACTTTTCACGATTCCAATCAAATCACATATATTCTTCCTACAGCTACAAATACATGGTTTGGCTCAAAACACGGAACTTTATACACCTATAGTCATGCCACTGATACGTTGAAAAAAATTGCGAGTATCCCCGGGGCATTTACTCCTTTTAAGAAGGTCAATAGTATGATTTTTGTCAACCCGCATACAATCCTGGTCAGTACCCCGGAAGATCTATATCTTTTTGATACACAAAAAAAGGTATTCACGAAAGCCGATACTCCTTTTCCTATTGATAAGGAAGATATTATAAAATTGGCATTAGACAAAAAGAATAGAATATGGATATCTTCTGAATTACACGGTCTGTTTTGTTATAATCAGGAAACCAGAAACGGTTTTACACAGTTTAGCAAAACCAATGAAAACATACAAAAAACAGATATGTTTATTTCAGTTTTTTGTGATAGTAGAGGCGTTATCTGGGCGGGTACTGATGGAGATGGTTTATATCGAATCGACCCGGAGACGGATACCACTACCATTCTGAAACACAATGAAACGGATAAGTTTTCTATTAGCAATAACTCTATTACTCATATTAATGAAGATTCTAAAGGGAATATATGGTTGACCTTAAAGAAAGGAAAAATAGATGTCTTGCCCTATACGAATAACAATATTCAATACTATAATGGCTGTGTCAAAGGAACACCTCATAAAATCTTATCGATTTTAAAAGCATCGGATAATTCTTTGTGGTTAGGTACTGACGGTAATGGAATTAATAGAGTATTTCCTGATAAGCAAAAAGTACAATACAACAACCAACAAACAGATACTTCTTTTTTCAAGGGAAAATATATCAATTGTCTGGTAGAAGATACTAATGGCAATATCTGGATTGCTACTTATCAGAACGGCTTATGGGTTTATGATATCAAAAAACAGCATTTTAGTAAAATTCCGATCACATCTAATACTGGAAAAACGACCTTGCATATATTAAGTTTACTAAAAGATACACAGGGTAGAATCTGGGTAGGGTCTAAAATTGGAATGCATCTCTATGATGCTGACAAGAACTTTTTAGCCAATTTCGATTTGGGAGTAAACGGTCTTTTCGGGGATCATGTCATAGATATAAAAGAAGACAATACAAATACATTCTGGATATCTGTTGTCAGAGGAGGAATCTTTCGCTTTAATGAGAACCAACATTCAATCGCTAATTCTGATTTTACTCACATTCCTTTTCCTAAAGATCATGTCGATACCGATTGCAAGAACTTTTCTATTCATCCTGATAACAAGCAAAACTTATGGATTACTTGTCGTTCTGGTTTTTTATTACAATATAATATTGCGAAAAATGTGTATACCTCTCACCTCACAAATCCGCGTTTACATGATATCGACATTAAAGACATACAAATACAAACTCCGGATATTCTTTGGATTAGTAGCACTAATGGTATTCACCAATACCATCTCAAAAAAGATTTGATTACCTCCTATTATGAAGCTGACGGACTCTTAGTGACCGAATATGGAGTACAGAGTACCTATCAGGACACTCATGGAATCATTTATTTTGGAGGAGAAAACGGAGCAACTTCTTTTGATCCCAAGCAGATGATCCAGAAAGAAACTGATGCACAACTTTATATCAACACCATTGAAATTTTAAACAAACCCGCGAAACAAATTTTAGGGAATCAACTCTCTACCACTACCGAAAATGTATCTGACTTATACTTAAATGCTGATCAGGCCTCTTTTTCTTTTCAGTTTTCTGCCATTGATAATGTGTTAAACCCCAATTACCACTATGCATATAGATTGAAAGGGTTTGATCAAAATTGGATTACCCCTAAAAAAGATCGTATTGCCACGTATACTAATATCCCTCATGGTCGGTATACGTTCGAAGTAAAAGGGGGAGCTAAAAAAGGGATATGGAATATTCCTTCCAGAAAATTAAATATACGCATTACACCTCCCTGGTGGCTTAGTACAACTGCATATATTTTATACACCATTTTTGCTTCTTTAATCATATATAGTATCAGTTCCTGGCTACAACTAAAAAATAAATTAAATAAAGAAGCCTGGCAAAACCACAAGGAAAAAGAGCTATATGCTGTGAAGATGAATTTTTTCACCAAAATGTCTCATGAAATTCAAACACCCCTTACGCTCATTACTGGTCCAATTGACGATATGCTAGAACGTGCAAAATCCAGTGGAAATCAGCTACTCAATCAGCGATTATTAATGATTAAAAACAATGCAAACCGACTTTCCAGAATCGCTACAGAGCTTATGATTGTAAGAAATAAAGAAATGGGGAGATTAAAGATACTGGTAGCTAAAAACGATCTCATACAAGATTTAAAGAATATCGCTTTTTCTTTTTCGGAACAAGCGCGCTTCAAAAACATTGATTTTATACAAGAGTACCCGACAAAAGCATTGCATATATGGTATGATAAAGAAAAGATAGAACATGTCATATACAACCTGCTGTCTAATGCTTTTAAATTTACTCCCAGAGAAGGTACAATTAAAATTTCGGTAAGTCAGGATATAACCGCTCAGCAGGTATTTATAAAAATGACAGATAACGGTCCTGGAATTCCAAAAGAAGAAGCGGATGATATCTTTAAACTATTTTATCAATCAGAAATCGGTAAAAACACCAAAGGATCTGGAATTGGACTCGCACTGAGTAAAGAATTGATCGCTCTTCATTACGGGGAGATCAGCGTGACCCCTCTAACACCTAAGGGAAGTTGCTTCACCGTAACACTATCCTCCAGAGAAGATCTTTTTTCCGAGGAACAAAAAATAAAAGAAGAAGTTTCTGAACACCAATTACTGTCTCCATCTATTACAGGAGCTGTTCCCGTATTGACAACTCCTTGTTCCCAAAAAGCTATCTATACCTTACTGATTGTAGAAGACAATGTAGAAATGCAAATTTTCTTAAAAGATATCTTATCCAATCAATATAATATCCTCTTAGCAGAAAATGGTCTGGAAGGTGTTGCTCTGGCAGAAAAACACCTTCCTGATGTGATTATTAGTGATGTAATGATGCCTGTCATGGATGGAATCGAATTCTGCAAAACCCTGCAAAAGAAAAAGACAACGGCTCATATTCCTATTATCTTATTAACTGCCAAGAATACGACCAAAACAAAATTAGAAGGATTACAATCCGGTGCGGTAGAGTTTATCAAAAAACCATTTAACTTTCATGAACTCTTATTGCGTATCAACAATATTATTGAAACCAGAGAAAAAATACTGACAAAGTATAAAACAGATGTCATCAGTCGTCCCAAAGATCATCATGTACGCTCCAAAGATGACATCTTTATGGACAACTTATTAGATGAATTAAACAAACAGATAGAAAACACCAATTATAAATTAGAGGAACTTTCTGATTCCCTGCACATGAGCTATTCTGTTATTTATCGAAAATGTCATGAAATTACTGGAAAAACACTGGTAGAACTTCAACGATGCTTAAAATTAAAAAGAGCCTGTACACTAATCATTAAGCAAGGGTACAACATTTCTGAAGCTGCGTTTATGGTCGGTTATAAAGATGCTAAATATTTTACTAAATGTTTTAAAGAAGAATTCGGACAACCTCCTAACTTTTTTAAAAAAGAAGCACATAAAATCGGAATTGAAGAAACGATAAAAAAACACAAATTATAACTTCAACAAAAAGAGCATTCACTAATGTGAATGCTCTTTGCTAATTTTATATAGATGATGTATTAAACAGTTTCTAAATACGTCAATACATTTTCTTCAATTCGCTTATTGATGTCTGTAACATCTCCTTTTACAAAGGTAGTACCTGTAATGTTTTCAAAAAGCTCTATATATCGATCCGAAACAGAATTGATATATGCTTCATTCATCTCTGGTATTTGTTGTCCTTCTTTCCCCTGAAAACCATTACTGATCAACCACTGTCTCACAAATTCCTTTGATAATTGTTTTTGAGCTTCTCCTTTTTCTTGTCGTTCTTCATATCCTTCTGCATAAAAGTATCTGGAAGAATCAGGAGTATGAATCTCATCAATCAGTACAATCTTACCGTCTTTCGTTTTACCGAACTCATACTTCGTATCTACCAAAATTAATCCGCGTTCGGCGGCTATTTCAGTTCCTCTCTGGAAAAGTTTTCGGGTATAATCTTCCAAAACCAGGTAATCGGCTTCCGAAACAATTCCCTGGGCTAAAATAGCTTCTCTGGAAATATCTTCATCGTGTTCTCCATTATCTGCTTTTGTCGAAGGTGTAATAATAGGAGAAGGGAATTTATCATTTTCCTTCATACCTTCTGGCATTGGTACGCCACATAATACTCTTTTTCCTGCTTTATATTCTCTCGCTGCATGTCCTGACAGGTATCCCCGAATAACCATTTCGACCTTAAACGGGGTACATAAATGCCCTACAGAGACACTTGGGTCCGGAGTAGCAATTAGCCAATTAGGCACTAAATCTTCTGTAGCTTTCATCATCTGAGTAGCAATCTGATTTAAGATTTGCCCTTTAAAAGGAATTCCTTTAGGCATTACCACATCAAACGCTGATAAACGATCGGTAGCAATCATTACCAACAACTCATCATTGATTGTATACACCTCTCTTACTTTTCCTTTATACACTGATTTTTGACCCGGAAAATTAAAATCCGTACCTGTAATGGTATTCATTTGTTTTACTCTAAATTAAATTTATAACAAGCTGCCTTCCCTCTATACTGAAATCTCAGTAGATTAGGTGTCTGCAAATATCTGTCTTTTTGAAGAAAATCCTGCCTAAAAAAGTATTTATCCGTTCCTGTTTTCTATTTCTTTATAAGCAGCGATCACTTTTTTCACCAATTTATGACGTACCACATCCTTATCATCCAGATGTATAATTCCGATTCCATTGATATTTTTCAGAACTAATAAGGCTTCTTTTAGTCCTGAAGTCACCCGTCGTGGTAAGTCTATCTGTCCCGGATCTCCTGTGATAATAAATTTAGCATTCTTCCCCATTCGGGTTAAGAACATTTTCATCTGGGCATGTGTGGTATTTTGCGCCTCATCCAGGATGACAAAAGCATTATCCAGTGTTCGTCCTCTCATAAATGCCATGGGAGCAATTTGTATCACTCCTTTTTCTATCAGGCTAGCTAGTTTCTCATGAGGAATCATATCGCGTAAAGCATCATACAATGGCTGCATATACGGATCCAGCTTTTCTTTCATATCTCCTGGAAGAAATCCAAGGTTCTCCCCTGCCTCTACTGCTGGTCGTGTCAGAACGATTCGTTTTACCTGTTTCTCTTTTAGGGCTTTTACTGCCAGTGCAACTCCTACATAGGTCTTTCCGGTTCCGGCAGGACCAATTGCAAAAACCATATCATTGGCATAAGAAGTTTCTACCAGTCTGCGCTGATTAGCTGATTGTGCTTTTATAAGTTTTCCTCCTACTCCATGAACTAATACTTCGGAACTGACATCAGAGGTCTCATAATCTGCCTTGCTCTCGCTTGTCAACACACGTTCGATTCCATTTTCATCCAGCTTATTATACTTGGCAAAATGCTCTAGCAACATATTAAAGCGAATGTCAAACTCTTCCAGTGTCTCTTCCTCTCCATAGACTTTAATCTTACTGCCTCGGGCAACAATTTTTAGTTTGGGAAAGTATTTTTTTAATAATTCGATATTTCCATTCTGGAGTCCAAAAAACTCCTTTGGATTTATTTCTGTTAGTTCTATTATAAGTTCATTCAAAAGCTATACAAATTTTAGTATGATTTGTTTTTAGGATTGACTAAGTTTGCGAAGTTATTTGAGGTTTGAACTGGAAAAACGTCTGCGTTCTTATTCCTTTTTTGAGTATTTTGAACATCATTTACAGATAGCACAAACACATACATCAATCAGGGCATAAATAATACAGTTTGTTATTCAGGTATAAAACTTCGAACAACTTCAAAACAAATTTACATATTTTTAGACGCTTACAATTAAAAGATATTAACAATTATTGTTCATGCCTATTATAACTTTAACAACAGATTTCGGAATCAAAGATCATTTTGTGTCTGCCGTTAAAGGTGCTATTTATACGGAATTACCTGATGCAAAAATTGTTGATATTTCTCATGAGATCTCTCCTTTTCATATTACCGAAGCTGCTTATATTATCCAGAATGCCTATAAAAGCTTTCCAAAAGGCAGTATTCATATCGTGGGGATTGACAGTGAGCCCAACCCTGAAAACAAACATATTGCCGTTAAGCTCAATGATCATTACTTCATTTGTGCTAATAATGGTCTTATCGGATTGATCGCTTCTGAATTTATTCCCGAAAAAATTGTGGAAATTAATATTCATAATGCAATTGACACTAACTTTCCTGTTCTTGATGTTTTTGTAGCAGTAGCCTGTCATATCGCCCGGGGAGGAACGCTGGAGGTTATTGGCAAAAATATTTCTGAGATTAAAATTATCAAAGGAATGACTCCTATCGTTAATGTCGGGGATAAGCAAATTGTAGGCAGCATTATCTATATTGATAACTACGGAAACCTTATCACTAATATTACCAGAAAACTATTCGAAGAAGTTGGTAAAGGAAGAAAATTCAAAATCTATGCCCGAAATGCAATCTTCGAAAATGTATATGAACGATATAGTGATGCTATTAATTTCTCGATTGAAAAGAGCAAACGAGAAGAAGATGGTAAAAAATTAGCTATTTTTAATTCTTCTGATTATCTGGAATTAGCCATTTATAAAAGTAATCCCAAAACGGTGGGAGGCGCTTCCAGCTTATTCGGATTAGATTACAGAGATACAGTCAGTATTAATTTTGAGTAAGTAACATGATCATACGAGTCGTTAAAATGGGGTTTATCCCAGAAGAGGTTGAAGCATTTCTAAACGTGTTCGAAAAAAACAAGCAACACATTCGGCATTTCGAAGGGTGCTCGCACTTGAGATTACTTAGAGATAAGCATACTCCTAATCAATTTTTCACCTACAGTCACTGGGAATCGGAAACACATCTCAATAACTATAGGAACTCTGCGTTATTCAAAGAAGTTTGGGCGCAAACCAAAATCAAATTCAATCAAAAACCAGAAGCCTGGAGTATGACAGAATCCTCTTAATGATCCTGCTACGAATGCGCTATAAAATATAATGACAGCACTATGCTTGCACTCATAAGAAAAGAAATAAACACTTTTTTTGCCTCGGCAATAGGCTATTTAGTTATTGCTATTTTTTTACTGATTAACGGACTCTTCTTATGGGTTTTTAGAGGTCCTTATAATATACTGAATAGCGGTTTCGCGGATTTATCTCCTTTTTTTCAGCTTGCCCCATGGATCTTACTATTTCTGGTACCTGCTACCACTATGAGAAGTTTTGCCGAAGAGAGAAAATCAGGAACATTAGAACTCCTATTAACTAGTTCTTTAAAAAAGAGAGAAATTGTTCTCGGAAAATTCTTAGGAAATTTTATACTGATAGGAATCGCTTTACTACCTAGCATTCTTTATTTTATCACCTTATACCAGCTTGGAAATCCCGTGGGAAATATCGATGCTGCAAGTGTTTTTGGGTCATATATAGCACTATTTTTACTAAGTGCCTCATATACTGCTATTGGTATTTTCTCATCTTCAATTACACAAAACCAGATTATTGCTTTTCTTATTGCAGCGCTTTTATCCTTCTTATTCTATTTGGGATGGAACAGTTTGGCAGAATTTGATCCTTCTGGGGTAAGTGGTCTCTTTTTCGAGCAGTTGGGAATGCAGTTTCATTATGAACGAATTAGCCGCGGGGTTATCGATACCAGAGATGTGGTATATTTTCTACTCGTGCTTATTGTTTTTTTAGTCATGACAGCTATTACCCTGCAAAAGAAAACTATCGTTCAAAAAATGAAGTCCATCGCATTGAGCTGTATCATTGGGGTCATTGTCGTCGCCATTGGAAACACGTATTACAAGCGTTTTGACCTTACTCATGACCAACGATTTACACTATCAGAAGCAACTAAGAAATTAGTTCGGGATATCGAAGTACCTATTGCTATTGATGTTTTATTAGAAGGGGATTTCCCTTCTGAGTTCAGGCGCTTACAAACCGAAACCAAGCAACTACTGGAAGAATTCAATGCACTGAATCCGAAAGTAAAATACATTTTCATCGATCCGCTAAAGGAAGAAGAAATCCGGGAAGAGACTTTGCTACAATTACAGCAACACGGATTAACCCCCATGCAGGTCACCGTTAAGGAAAGCGGAAAAACAGAAACCGAAACGGTTGTTCCCTGGGCAATTGTAAATTATCAGGATAAAAGTGTTCGAATTCCACTAGTCAAACATACTATTGGAGCTTCTACAGAAGAACGTGTTAGTAATTCAATTCAGCAACTCGAATATGCTTTTGCTGATGGGTTGACGAAACTACTCCGATCAAACAAACAAAAAATTGCCCTTCTCAAAGGGAATGGGCAATTACATGGATTGAAAATTGCCGACTTCGTTAGAAACCTGCAAAAGCATTATCACCTCAATTCTTTTCCTTTAGATTCTGCTAACGGGAATCCATTAAAAACATTGGAAGATCTACAGAATTTTGATTTGATTATTAATACCAAACCTACCCAGACATTTAGTGAAAATGAAAAATATGTATTGGATCAATATCTGATGCATGGAGGAAAAGCAATCTGGATGGTCGAACCTGTGGATATGGAAATCGATAGCCTGCTCACTCCCAGTGGGAGCGCACTAGCAACAATCCGAGATTTGCAGCTTAATGACCTGCTATTCTCCTACGGAGTTCGAATTAATCCGGTATTGGTTAATGATTTAATATCCTCCCCTCTGGTACTGGCATCAGGAGAAGGAAATAACACTCAGTTTAATACTTTCCCTTGGTTTTACAACCCTCTGGCTAAAACAAAAAGTGAGCATCCCGTTATTAAGAATATTGAGGCGGTTCAATTTGAATTTGCAAATCAGATTGACACCCTAAAAAACGATATCAAAAAAACGATCTTATTACAAAGCTCTGAAAAAACAAAACTAGAAGGAGTTCCTAAACAAATATCGCTGGATATTATTCAAAAAAAACCGGATCTTACTTCTTACAATCAAGGGAAGCAAAATTTGGCAGTTTTATTGGAAGGTTCTTTTAAATCTAACTATAAAAACCGCGTAAAACCTGTAAAAAATGAAGCGCATAAAGATCATGGTGCTCCTTCAAAAATGATTGTTATTGCCGATGGTGATATTGCAAAGAACTTCGTACGAAAAAATCGTCCGATGGAATTAGGCTATGACCCGATTCTCAATCTCCAATACGGGAATAAAGAATTTTTGATGAATGCCGTCAATTATCTGATGGATGACTCGGGACTTATTAGTGTACGAAGTAAAAAAATAAACATCCCATTTTTAGAAATAGAAAAGGTAGTTCGTCAAAAAAGTACATGGCAGGCAATTAATATTATAATGCCTTTATTATGTCTTGTTTTATTTGGTGTTGCGTTTATCTTTTTGAGAAAAAGAAAGTACAAAAAACCTCTTTAGGTTCTTTTCGCTCTGTATCCTTACTACAGCAAATATGATACTATTTTGTATTTTTAAAGAGATACACTTTTTATCATAACTATTATGGATGGAAATGACTATATAGAGAGCATAAAAAAACAATTCCTTTATTATAAAACCTTAGGCGAAAAAACCTTGCATCAATTGCCGGACGACGCCATTTTCTGGCAGTACAATGAAGCGAGTAACAGCATTGCAATTCTCATCAAGCACCTCTGGGGGAACATGATGTCCCGATGGACTGATTTTTTGACTACTGACGGAGAAAAAGAATGGAGAAAAAGAGATGAGGAATTCGCAAATGATATTCATTCCAAAACTGAATTACTCAAAAAATGGGAAGAAGGATGGACTTGCCTGTTTACCGCCCTAGACACCATTAATAAGACCAACTTCGATCAATTGGTATACATTCGTAATATAGGACATCGAATACCGGAAGCGATTCATCGTCAATTGGCACATTACTCCTATCATATTGGTCAAATCGTATATGTTGGCAAAATGATTTCTAATTCGCAGTGGCAATCTTTATCTATTCCCAAAGGAGGTTCGAAAGCATACAATAAACTTCGTTTCTCTAAAGAAAAACATCAGGCGCATTATACAGATGCACTACTAAAAGATAAAAACAATACAAAACAAAAGTAATTTCCCTCCTATTTGGTCAATAACTCCTCTATCATTGTTAATAACTATAGTTTTAGAGATACTATATTCCTTGCAGATTAAAATTATATTTGCGTAAACTGTACATAACGAATCGCACATGAAATTTATAGTATCCAGTTCATACCTGCTAAAGCAACTTCAAGTATTAGGAGGTGTTATTAACAATAGTAATACCTTGCCTATTTTAGACAATTTTTTGTTTGAACTAGATGGGAATTCCTTAACGGTTTCTGCTTCTGATTTAGAGACAACTATGTCTGCTAAACTGGAAGTTGAATCAGCAGATGAGGGAGTTATTGCTGTCCCGGCAAAATTATTATTAGAAACTCTTAAAACATTCCCGGAACAACCTTTGACGTTTGTGGTCGGTGACAATAACACTATAGAAATCAGCTCTAATCACGGTAAGTATGCACTTGCGTATGCTGACGGAGAAGAATTTCCTAAAGCTGTAGAATTAGAAGACCCTAGTGCTACCAATATTCTAGGGGACATTCTGGCTACCGCAATTAGCAAAACCATTTTTGCTACCGGTAATGATGACCTGAGACCTGTTATGAGTGGTGTGTTTTTTCAGTTTTCTACAGAGCAATTAACTTTTGTAGCTACCGATGCTCATAAACTTGTTAAATATTCCAGAGAAGATGTGAAGGCTTCTCAGGCTGCAGAATTTATTATGCCTAAAAAGCCATTAAATCTGCTAAAAGGAATTCTGGCGGGTAGTGATAGCGATGTACTTATAGAATATAATGAATCAAATGCGAAGTTCTCTTTTGATGACACACAGCTTATCTGTCGTCTTATCGATGGTAAATACCCTAATTATGAAGCAGTAATTCCTAAGGAGAATCCTAATAAATTAACAATTGCCAGAACACAATTTCTGAATTCAGTAAAAAGGGTTTCTATCTTCTCTAATAAAACGACACATCAGATTCGTTTAAAAATTGCAGGAGCTGAACTTAATATCTCTGCTGAGGATATCGATTACTCTAATAAAGCAGAAGAGCGATTGACATGTGATTATCAAGGAGATGATATGCAGATAGGGTTTAACTCTCGTTTTCTGAGTGAAATGCTTAATAACCTTAACGCTGATGAAGTACAGGTAGAAATGTCTCTGCCTAACAGAGCGGGAATCCTTACTCCTATCGATGGGCTTGATGAGGGAGAAAATGTTACGATGCTAGTGATGCCAGTAATGCTTAATGATTAGAAATACGAAAATTAATATATATCGAAAACCACAACAATTGTGTTGTGGTTTTTTTGTTTTGAGCCCTTACTACAAATTCCCTCACGCTTCTTTCTTCTTCTATGGATAAACTGGCAAAATACATTAAGGCACGCATTGATATTGATGACAATGTACTCAGCACCATTGTATCTTCGTTTGAGTCACGTACGATTGCTAAAGGAAAATTTGCAATCAAAAAAAATCAACTTGTAACTGATTATTACTTTATTCTTTCAGGAGGTTTACGCATGTATATCGTGCATAATGATATCGAATTAACTCGTTATTTTGCCTTTGAAGGGGAAATGATTGCCGATATTTCTAAAATTAAAGCCCGAGGCAGATCTAATACATATATTGAAGCAATTGAAAACACTGAATTGCTTACCATCAAGCACGAAAAAATGGAGCTGTTATACGAAACCTACCCTATATGGCAAAAATTTGGTCGATTGTTATGGGAAGAATCTTTTGCCAGTGTCCTCAACGGAGTTCATAACTTCCAAACATTATCCGCCAAAGAACGGTATCTCGACATTATGAAGAGATCAGATATTGTCAAACGCGTTCCTCTAAAAGACCTCTCTTCTTTTTTAGGGATCACTCCTTCTTCTCTGAGTCGAATACGAAAGGAAATCAAATAAGTATTTCTTGTCATTTGGCAATTTCACGAAGAGATTTCCTGTTGATCTTTGGGTTTGAAAACACAAACAAACCTAAAAGTAAAAACGGGAAAAAATTATGTTACAAAAATTCGGAATATACATTATTCTATTACTCTGTATTAATTGCTATGCTCAGCAAAACAGAGATATGGTATCGACTACTTACCTAATGTCTCTCTCCAAAAAAAATTTTGATTACAACAGAAAACGAATAAAAATAACACCTCCTCCAATTACGACTAAGAAATCACTATTTATCAATACTATCGGCATGGATATTCACGAGTTCACATACAATCAAGAACTTCCATTTTCTGAAGACCTGACAAGTATCTATACCATAAACCATAGCTTTCTTTTTAAGCACAGAATCACTCCTGCGTGGAGTTTTAATGTTTTTAGTCTAACTTCCTTACTTTCTAATAAACCCATAGCACATACCATTGACAACTTCTTATGGAATGGAGGACTTTTTGTAGAGCGTTCTTTTAGTAAAAACACTTTAAAAATCAGTGCTGGTGTCGGGTATTTCACCATGATAGGAGAATCCAGAATTACACCATTGTTAATGATTGAAAAGAAAATAGGTCGTATGTTCCTAGTACAGATAGGAATGCCTAAAACTCAGATTCAATATCAACCTCACAGAAACCATCTATTCAGTATCTCCGGAGAATTAAATGATTTTATGACCACGCTGTCTACCCCCGTTTCTCTTCATAGCGTTTCTTCTACCCAGGCAACAAAAGCTATTTTTACATCTGTATCAGCTGGAATCGGATATGCATTCTGGGCTAGCCGTTTTACGCGTTTATCAATTAAAGGGATGTATTCTGTATATGAAAATTATGAACTAATTGATGATGATAATAAAACCCTGTATGATTTTGACAGTCAAAACAGCTATTACCTCACAGTTGGTTTTCATATTGACATCACAAGAGGAAAAAGATCCTCTTCTATAAAATAACGCTCTAATCTACCTTACAAATAAGCTCCTAAAAAAACAGCTTCAAATGTTTATTTGTAGGAATATCTCTTACCATATTACAAAAAAGAACTGTATTCATGATTTTTATTAGCAAAAACAAGACTTGATAGCTCCTCCCTTATCAGGTCTTGTTTTTACAGATTATTCAATTATTTCATTTATTTTTATCAAATTCCTTTTTTTTTACTCCTATACAAAACATAATCAGTTTTATTTATGGTAAAATTGATAAAAACAATAACGAAACACTAAAAATAATCGTCATATGTTGTTACATTGGAAATATAATCTTAAAATTTCTACCCGTATGACACAATTTTTACACGCTCCACCAGAGAACCTTTTCTTCTTTATTTCTACTAAAAAAGCAACCCCATTTATTTAGTTTTTCAGATATAGCATACAGTTCAATAGTTCGTATGTTATCAATTGACATAAGAATGCTATTCCATGAATACGCATTTGTCTTTCAGGTACTACCAAATGCCTCTTAAAACCATAGAAATAATTACATGAAAAAATTACTGAGCTACGTATGGCCTTTGACCAGGACCATCGACTCTACTATTAACGGACCCCTTGAACTCACCTGGATTAATGGAAAAAAAGTACTCGATAGTAAAAATGCCAATTACTCTTATGGCACACTACAAAAGTTACTAACCTACGGATTGTCTAAAATTGAGATCCCACCTACAGCTACCATCCTCTTATTAGGTCTTGGAGGCGGTAGTATTATTAATCCTTTGCGAAAGCGATTCCAACACAAAGGAAAAATAACCGCTATAGAAATCGACCCTGTTGTTATTGAAATTGCAAAAGAAGAGTTCTTTATAGATGAATCAAAAAATTTACAAATTGTATGTCAGGATGCTTCTCATTTTGTGTACAAATGTGTTCATCATTACGACATTATTATTGTCGATTTATTTATAGATAACAAAGTACCAGAAGAATACTATTCTGTTATTTTTTGGAGAAACTTACTACGACTTTTAAATAAAAATGGTAAAGTCGTATTTAATGCAGGAATTCACGTAAAGAATTACAAGCAAATAGATCAACTTATCCAAACGCTCTCCGATACAATTACTTTTGAACAATATCACGATGTAGAAGGAGCCAATACATTACTTATCGGTTCCTACATATAATACATATATCAGGATATGTATTGAACTCAAAAGAAAAGCCGACTAAAGGTCGGCTTTATCGTATTGTTTGTTATATTGGTCTATCCGATAATATTCAGTGACAACGGATAAGATGGCTGTTGCCCATTACTCGCTCTAACAGCATTGACAATAGGATATATAAGGTATATTACTCCTAATACAATCAACCCTACAATCCCTAGTCCGAATAACAAAATTAACGGGATACAAATAATCATATAAATCAGCATGCTGATCTGAAAATTAATAATCGATTTTCCATGTGCATCCATTTGATCAATTCTGTCTTTTTGGGTTAACCAAATAATCAGAGGCACTATAAATCCTCCAAAACCTGTGATGACATCCAATAACTGTGATAGATGTGCCAGAACGAGAACACTGCTGTCTTTTTTCATAATATAGTAGTTTTTTGATTGATGATTGATTTATATATGCTAATAAAATTAGCAACATTGTATTAATATGACGAAAAGAATTGCATTTTGTTACATTTTTTTATTTAAAAACATCTCAGATGTTTCCATATGATCAGAAAGAAAAAGTTATATATCAAAAAAGCTACTAACTGAGGTTAGTAGCTTTTCATTTATAAAACAAACAACAATAAAAGTTTATCTAACTCACTCAAACAAACTTTACTCTTCAATATTTTATTCACCTAATAATCAGTATTAAAAGGCATTGAGGTTTCCCTCTAAATTATAATTCATTTTTCTACACCCCTTCATCTTACATTTACTCAGAGGTTGTTTATTTTTATACTCTAGGCAGATCTCCTTCTCCTTTTAATGGTAAATCCGAACTCCCCATAAGATAGGTATCTACGTAATGAGCTGCCTGTCTCCCTTCTGCGATTGCCCAGACAATTAACGATTGTCCTCGTCTGCTATCTCCTGCAGCAAAAACACCTTTGACATTAGTAGCATACGAACCGGTTTCTGCCTGTATATTGGTTCTGGCATCCATATCGACTCCTAACTGCTCTGCAATAGTTGTTTCGGAACCAGTAAACCCTAAAGCGAGTAATGCCAGATCACACTTCCATTCTTTTTCTGTTCCTGGTACTTCTTTCAGGTTAAAGCGTCCATTTTCTTTTACCCATTCTACTTCTACTGTAATCAACCCAACCAGATTCCCCTCATCATCTCCTATAAATTCTTTCGTAGAAATACTCCATCTTCGTTCTGCTCCTTCTTGATGAGATGAGCTTGTCCGTAAACGCATCGGCCAAAAGGGCCAAGGTTGATGTGCTGGCCGTTCTATAGTACCTTTACCCATAATCTCAAAATTAGTTACAGAGGTCGCTCCGTGCCTAACCGAAGTTCCAATACAATCTGATCCTGTATCTCCTCCTCCTATCACAATAACATCCTTATCCGTTGCCAGAATCTCTTCTCCTAATTCTTTGATACCGTCTACTCTTTTATTGTTTTGTTTCAGGAAATCCATTGCCTGAACAACACCATTGAGCGTTCCTCCTTTTACTGGTAAACTTCTTCTGACAGTTGCTCCTGTACATAAAACCACTGCATCGAATTCACTCTTCAATGTTTCTGCAGTAATATCTTTTCCTATCCAGGTATTCGGTTTGAAAATAACTCCTTCTTCTTCCAATACCTCCAAACGGCGATCAATTACTTGTTTTTCCATTTTAAAATCAGGAATCCCATAACGTAATAACCCACCTAGTTTTTCATCTCTTTCAAAAATAGTAACCCAATGCCCTGCTCTGTTTAGTTGTTGTGCAGCTGCTAATCCTGAGGGTCCTGACCCTACTACCGCCACTGTTTTCCCTGTTCGAACAGCAGGTGGTTTAGCCTTAATCCATCCGTTCTTAAATGCCTGCTCTACAATATTTTTTTCTATATTCTCTATGGTTATCGGGTTTTGATTGATTCCCATAACACATGCCTCTTCACAAGGTGCCGGGCATAGCCTTCCTGTAAACTCAGGGAAATTATTCGTGGAATGAAGTATTCTTGCTGCTTTTTCCCATTTCCCTCTATATACAGCATCATTAAAATCAGGGATTAGGTTCCCGAGAGGACAACCACTATGGCAAAATGGTATTCCACAATCCATGCATCTGGCGCCTTGATTTTTTAATGCTTTTTTTTCTAAAGGAATTGTAAACTCCTTATAATTTTTAATACGATCTTTAACAGGCTGATACTGTTCAATCTCTCTTTCAAATTCTAAAAATCCAGTGGTCTTTCCCATATCAATATCGTTTTATGCTTCTTGAGCGGCTAATTTCTCTTCTTCTAATCGTTTTAAGGCTTGTTTATACTCTTCTGGGAATATCTTGATAAATTTAGATAATGCTGTTTCCCAGTTTTCTAAAATGCGCTGAGCCAATGGACTTAACGTCGCATTATAATGGTTTTCTATAAGTGCTTTTAGTTCCTTCTTATCTTCATACAATGTTACTTCTTCCAGGTTTAATGATTCTTTATTACAGTTTTTCTCAAAAGTACCTTTGTCATCATATATATAGGCTATTCCTCCTGACATTCCTGCTCCAAAATTCCTACCTACTTCTCCCAGAATAACAGCAACTCCTCCGGTCATATACTCACATCCGTGATCTCCTATTCCTTCTACAACTGCCGTTGCCCCTGAATTTCTGACACAAAAACGCTCTCCTGCTTTTCCATTAATATATACTTCTCCTGCTGTCGCTCCATACAATGTTACATTTCCTGTAATAACATTATCCTCCGGAACAATGGTTGCTTCCTGGGGTACTTTGATCACCAGTTTTGCTCCTGATAACCCTTTTCCTAAATAGTCATTTGTATTCCCGTTCACTACCATAGTCAAACCTCTGGTGGCAAATGCTCCAAAACTTTGTCCTGCTGCCCCTGTAAAATTCAATCGCAACGTATTTTCTGGTAATCCCTGCGCTCCGTAGATCTTGGAGATCTCATTACTAAGAATAGCCCCTACTGCTCTATCTGTATTGACAATATCAAAATCCAATACAGTTTTTTCTTTTCTAAACAGTGCGGGATGCGCCTGTTTTACTATTTCAAAATCGATTGACTTTTCTAAACAGTGATCTTGTTTTTCTGTATTGTATAATTTAACCCCTTCTTCAACGGGTACTTGATGTAGTATTGGACTAATGTCTACTCCTGCTGCCTTATAGTGATCTATCGCTTTTTTATGGTTTAATTTCTGCACCTGCCCCACCATTTCATTCACTGTTCTAAACCCGAGTTGTGCCATGATCTCTCGTAATTCCTGTGCTATGAAATACATATAATTAACCACATGCTCTGGTTTTCCTTTGAATCGTTTACGGAGTTCAGGGTTCTGAGTTGCAATCCCTACAGGACATGTATTGAGATGACATACTCGCATCATTACACAACCAGAAGCTACCAGAGGAGCTGTTGCAAAACCGAATTCTTCTGCTCCTAATAAGCAAGCAATCGCTACATCTCTTCCTGTTTTTAACTGCCCGTCACATTCTAATACAATTCTATTTCTCAGGTTATTTCCTACCAATGTTTGCTGGGCTTCTGCTATTCCCAGCTCCCAGGGAAGTCCTGCATGTTTTAACGATGTCAAAGGGGATGCCCCTGTACCTCCATCAAAACCGGAAACCAATACGACATCAGCTTTTGCTTTTGCTACACCCGCCGCAACTGTTCCTACTCCTACTTCTGATACCAGCTTTACATTAATTCTGGCATCTCTGTTAGCAGACTTCAAATCGTAAATCAACTGTGATAAATCTTCTATAGAATAAATATCGTGATGTGGTGGTGGAGAAATCAACCCTACATAAGGAGTTGAATTCCTTGTTTTTGCGATTTCGGGATTCACTTTAGGTCCTGGTAATTGTCCTCCTTCTCCTGGTTTGGCTCCCTGTGCCATCTTTATCTGAATCTCTGCTGCACTGGTGAGATAGTTTGAAGAAACTCCAAATCTCCCCGATGCTACTTGCTTAATTGCACTGTTTTTCCAATCGCCATTTACATCTTTATAGAATCGCAACGGATTTTCTCCTCCTTCTCCTGAATTACTTTTCCCTCCAATTCGATTCATCGCTACTGCCAAGTTCTCATGCGCTTCTTTGCTAATAGATCCATATGACATAGCTCCTGTTTTAAACCTCTTGACAATTTCTGTCCAGGGTTCTACTTCTTCCAGAGGAATAGGATCATAATTAGAAAACTCTAATAACCCCCTAATAGTCATTAGGTTTTTAGACTGTTCATTAATCAGTTCTGAATATTCTTTATATGTTTTCGGATCATTATCTCGTACTGACTTCTGTAACTTTGCTACCGACAACGGATTAAACTGATGTTTTTCCCCATTTCTTCTCCAGCGATACTGTCCTCCTATTTCCAAGTCTAAATCCCCTTCTATATCATTAGCCATATAGGCTCTTTCGTGTCTTTTTGAAATTTCTTTTTCTAATTCATATAAGCCCACTCCTTCTATCCTGGTTACGGTATTCGGGAAATATGTATTAACGACCTTGGAACTAATTCCTATACACTCGAATAATTGAGACCCTCTATAAGAATTCAAGGTAGAAATCCCTATTTTATTCATGACTTTAAGTACTCCTTTCCCAACAGCTTTGTTATAATTGTATACTGCCTGTTCGAAAGAAAGTTCTGATATATTGTGTTCTTCTATTTGTTCTTTTATGATCTCATTAACCATATATGGATTAATTGCACTTGCTCCATATCCAAACAACAATGCAAAATGGTGTACTTCTCTAGGCTCTGCTGATTCGATAATAATACTTGCCTTAGAACTCTTTTTTAATCGTTGCAGCCCGCTATTGATAAAAGAACAGGCTAACAATGCTGGAATTGGCGCCCGATGCTTACTGACATTTCTATCTGAAAGAATAATAATATTTGTTCCTTCATCTATTGCTTCTGATGCCTTTTGAAGCATCGCTTCCAGAGCATCCTCTAATCCATTCAATCCTCTGTTTATATTATATAACATTGGAACTGAAGTGGCTTTGAATCCTTTATCTGAATAGGTTTTAATTTTATCCAGATCTTCTTTGGAAATTACCGGGTTTTGTATTTTTAATTTATTACAATGTCTTTCGACTACATCAAAGATATTATGACTTGCCCCTAAAGAAAGACTGATATCTGTAATCATTTCTTCTCTAATCCCATCTAATGGCGGGTTAGTTACCTGTGCGAACAACTGCTTGAAATAGTTATAAATCAGTTGTGGTTTTTCGGATAAAATTGCAATAGGTGTATCCGATCCCATAGAACCGATCGGTTCCTTAGCTAATTGTCCCATCGGGATGATAATCGTATCGATATCTTCTTGTGTATACCCGAATAATTCTTTTCTTTTAGCGACGGATTCTTCTCCTAAAAACAATGGACAGTCATTATAAGGAATATCTTTGAGATGTACCATATTAGTAGCAATCCATTCTCTATAAGGATGTCTGGCAGCTATTTCTTCTTTGACTTCTTCATCATTTACAATTCTTCCTTCATCCATATTCACCAAAAACATCTTTCCGGGTTCTAATCGCCCGTGGTATGCTATATTTGATGGTTGTACCTCTACAACTCCTGTTTCTGATGACATAATTACATACCCATCTTTGGTCACTGTATATCTAGAAGGTCTCAAACCATTTCTATCCAATACAGCTCCTATATAATTTCCATCTGTAAATGGAATAGATGCAGGACCATCCCATGGTTCCATCGTACAGGAGTTATATTCATAAAAAGCTTTTTTGGTATCGGACATTTCTTCATTTTTCTCCCAGGCTTCCGGGACCATCATCATCATTACCTCTGGAAGGGATCTTCCTGTCATTACCAGAAGTTCTACCACCATATCCATCGAAGCAGAATCTGATTTCCCAGGAAGTACCACAGGCAAAATATTCTTTATTTCATCACCAAACCATTCTGACTGCAATAACTCTTCTCTCGATCTCATCCTGGAGACGTTTCCTCTTAAGGTATTAATCTCTCCATTATGGCACATGTAACGAAAGGGTTGTGCCAAATCCCAGGTAGGA